>JAJQHI010000041.1:1141-7516 GCA_021199825.1 Bacillota bacterium | reverse complement strand
GTTCGGCGAGAGAATGGTGATTGACGCGAAAATGGACGGTCCCGTTGTCATAACGCTCGACTCAAAGCATTTGCCTAGAAAATAAAACGATTTTTTATGCGGAGATATTCAGATAATGAAGCTAACGCTTGAAACAAACGGAAATGTTGAAATAAACACATACTATCTTCAGACGCTTTGTATGATATTCTGGCCGGGCGTCAGGTTTGGCGCGGCACATGAAAGCGATGAGGACGAGCCGTCGGTGAAATTCCTCATGACAGAGGAGCCTGACGGCATTTCCGCCAGGGTTACAATTTCCGATAAGACAAAGATGACGTCCGTGAAAAGAGAGGTAAGCTTTTCGGATGAGCATACAAGAGCGTCTACCGCAAAGCTTGCGGCGGGCAACGCAATGCTTGACGCGGGAGGACAGTTTATGCACTATTCCCCCTCGTGGGGCATAATGACAGGTGTCCGTCCCGCAAAGGTTGCGAGCGATTACCTTCATCGTGGGTATACGCCCGCCAAAACGCGTGCCGCGCTTCGCTCCGAATATTCACTCTTTCCGAGAAAGGCAGCGCTTGTAACTGAGGTGGCGCAGCTTGAGGACAAAATTGCCGCGCCATACTATAACGGCTGGTGCAGTCTTTATATTTCAATCCCGTTTTGCCCGTCCCGCTGCATATACTGTTCCTTTGTCTCATATACATCAAAAAAGCTTCTGTCCTTAATTCCCGATTATGTTAAGGCAGTCTGCCTTGAAATCAAAGAAAAGCTTGATTTGATAAAGCGTCTTGGACTCAAGATAGCAGCTGTATATATAGGCGGCGGCACACCCACAATCCTTACCGAGGAGCAGCTCACGGAGGTGCTCACCACAGTATACGATAATTACGATGTCTCAACCTTGCTTGAGTATACGCTTGAGGCGGGACGCCCCGATACAATTACAGGCGAAAAGCTTAGGATAGCCAAAAAGCTCGGTGTCACGCGAATCTCCGTAAACACGCAGACAATCAACGACACAGTGCTTGAGAGCATAGGCAGACATCATACAGCGGCTGATTTTTACCGTGCGTTTGAGACGGCGGTTAATTCGGGGATAGACTGCATAAACACAGACCTTATAGCGGGACTTCCCGGCGAGAGCTTCGTCAGCTTTTCAAAATCGTTTGACAAGGTGGTTGAGCTTCACCCCGAAAATATCACGGTACACACCTTTTCGGTAAAAAAAGCTGCTGAAATACTGCGCCACGGAGCCTCCGTCTATTCCCGCGTCAACAAAGAAGCAGGGAAGAGCGTCGATTATTCGCAGATAGGCGCAAAGGAAGCGGGATACAGACCGTACTACCTCTATCGTCAGAAGAATACCGTCGGCAATTATGAGAATGTCGGATTTTCGCTTGATGGATATGAGGGGCTTTATAATATCTTCATGATGGAGGAGATACATACTGTCTTTGCCGCCGGAGCGGGCGCCGTAACAAGGTTAGTCTCGGAGCGGGCGGACGGGACGGATATGAAAATACCCGTGAGAATTGAGCGGATATTCAACCCAAAATATCCGTATGAATATCTTCGAAGACCTGACCCCGAAAAGCAGGGAGATGCGAATCCTTCGGACGAAAGACGTATTTTCGAGTTTTACGGTAGGGGAGACGATATAATTTGAGGAATAAAGAATGCAGGTAAAACATAACCGACAAAACCCTAATACAGAGGAATATATAAGGAGCTGCGAGGGGAGATTTGAAAGTGAGATTACAGAGGCGGCAGACATGGTAAAATCGCTGCCGTCAATTGAAATTGTCGCTTTTTCGGGTCCCTCAAGCTCAGGCAAAACCACCGCATCAAAGCGCCTGAAGGAAAAAATCGAGGCTTCCGACCCGCAAGCTGACCGCGCTTTTCGCAGGGTTCACTCCGTGTCGATAGATGATTTTTTCAAGCCGGCGCGGGATGTGGCGCCCAAGGTGACAAAAAGCGGCGTGACGCTTCCCGATTTTGAATCCGCGAACGCGCTTGACCTTGACGACTTTGAGACGTTTGTGCGAGGGATAGAATACGGCAAAACGCTTTCCTACCGCACATATGACTTTAAAACTCGCGACAGGGGAGAGACGGAATCCTTTTATTTTGCGCCGTCTGACATCATTATATTTGAGGGCATACAGGCAAACTACCCGGAGGTGACGGAAATATTATCATGTCGGAAAATGTGCCGCATATATATCTCCGTTGAGGGCAGCCTTGAGAGTGCCGGCGAGATTTTTTCGGGTGACGAAATAAGACTTATGCGCAGAATCGTGCGCGACAGCGTACACAGAAATTCCGATGCCGCAAATACGCTTTTTTTGTGGGAGGGTGTGCGAGAAAACGAGATATCAAATATCGAGCCGTATATAACCGACTGTGATTTTAGCATCAATTCAATGCTCGAATACGAAATCGGCGTGCTGAAGCCGCGCCTTTTGCCGCTCATTTCAAAGCTTGACGGCGGATACGGCAAAATAGCCGCCGACCTTGAGGCGCGCCTTTCCGGAACGAATGAGCTGCCCGCATCACTTGTCCCTGCGGGGTCAATTCTCCGCGAATTTATAGACTGATTCACAAATAGGAGTTTGCATGACGGATAAAAGCAACGTCGATAAGGCGATAAAAAGCAGTACCCGACTTTTCATTTCGGGTACTCTTATTCTTACTGTTTTCAATCTGATAAATAAGGTCTTAGGACTCTTTTTCAAAATAGAGATACTCAACATAATAGGCGAGGAGGGAAACGGATATTTCAATCAGGCGCACAACGTCTATACGACCCTTTATATGATATCAACCGCGGGTCTTCCTACAGCCGTGGCGATGATGGTGTCCGAGGCGCGGGCGCGTGGGAATTTTGCCGACATGAAGCGCATATACCGCATGGCTCTCGCGCTTTTCTCAGTCGTAGGCGTTGTCGGAACGGTCTTCATGATAGCCTTTTCGGATGTTCTTGCCGGTACCCAAAGCGCCTCCGCCGCGATTAATTTCATAGCTCCCACACTCTTTTTTATGTGTATTGTCAGCGTACTCCGCGGATATTTTCAGGGCTTTCAGGTCATGACTCCGACGGCAGTGTCGGAATTTATCGAGTCGCTTTCAAAGCTCGTCATAGGCATTGCATGCGCCGCGTGGGCAATCGCTGACGGACAGCCCGTATATATGGCGGCGGCATACGCGATTTTGGGCATAACCATAGGCGCGGGACTTGAGATGATATTCCTTTTTATTTGCAAGCTTCTTTTCCGTGAGCGCAGATACTGCGAATACATAGAAGGACCCGAAATCTCAGCGCCGACGCCCAGAAGGTCGATTTTAAAGCGCCTTGTCATGCTTGCGGTTCCGATAACCCTTTCGGCGTCCCTCATGCCCTTTTCCGAGATGCTGAACATGAAAATCCTGACGGCGCGCCTGACCGAGATGTACTCCGCTTTTTACAGCAGCGCCTCTGAGATTGAATCCGTCGTCAACACCATATACGGCAACTGGTCAATGTGCCTGACATTTTTCGACCTGCCGCCCGTCTTAATATATCCTATTGCATATTCGCTCGTTCCAATGATAAAATCAACGCTCACACGGGGCGACCGCGAGCGCGCGGACACATTTATGAATCTTTCAATCCGCGTTGCCGCGATACTCGCGATACCATGCTCTTTTGGCATGGCTGCCATGGCAAAGCCCATACTCCGCACGATTTATTCCGAGTCGACGGCAGAAAGCGGCGCGCCGCTTCTCGCGATAATCTCGCCTGCCATATTCTTTGTATGTATGCTTTCCGTGTCAAACGCGCTTCTTCAGGCTGGAGGACATGAAAGGCTTCCCATGATTTCAATTGCCGCGGGAGTCGTCATCAAGCTTCTTATTATCAATTTCCTCACGCCCGTCATAGGCATATACGCGGCGGCAGTGAGTACACTTGTGTGCTATTTCGTCGTGACCGCGCTCAATACATTTTTCTTGATAAAATACGTCGGCGTGAAGCTCTCGTTTAAAAAGATGTTCCTGCGTCCGATAATAGCGGGTGTGCTGTGTGCCGCAGCGGCATACGGCGTGTATTCGCTTTGCGATCTTTATATTTCAAACGCGATTTCCACATTCATCGGAATAGGCGCGGCGGTCATAGTATACGTGGTCGCTATATTCCTCACGGGCACTGTCAGTGAGGAGGAGCTTTTGATGATACCCAATATCGGGGAAAAAGCCGTCAGGGTGCTCAAAAAGCTGCATCTTCTGAGACGTGAAAAATCACGCGAATAATCAAATAAAACGGAGGAATGAAAAAATGAATGAAAAGGCGAAGGAATACGTAGGTCGTGAAAGGTATACCTTTGAGGACTTATGCGGTATCATGAAGATTTTGCGTGGTGAGGGAGGCTGCCCATGGGACAGGGAGCAGACTCATAAATCAATACGCAACGACTTTATCGATGAGACATACGAGGCGATTGAGGCAATCGACACCGATAATACGGCACTTCTCTGCGAGGAGCTGGGAGACGTGATGCTTCAGGTTGTGTTTCACGCTGAGATTGAGAGCGAGGCGGGAAGATTTAATATTAACGACGTGACAGATGGGATATGCAAAAAGCTTATTTACCGCCATCCTCATGTTTTCGGTGAGGAGGTTGTGAGCGGCTCCGACGAGGTGCTCGTCAACTGGGACGCTCTCAAGGCAAAGGAAAAATCGCGCGATACTGTTACCGCAAAGCTGAAAAGCGTGTCCGCCTCAGCCCCCGCCCTCATGAAGGCGCATAAGCTGGGCAAAATTTCGCGCAAGGCGGGCTTCGACTTTGAAACGGCAGAGGACGCTTTTGAGAAAATATCCGAGGAAACCGCAGAGGTCTGCGAGGAGATGAGGAAAAACGCACAGGGCGAAAACCGTGAGCGTCTTACCGAGGAAATAGGCGACCTTTTGCTCGCCGTCGTAAACACGTCGCGGCTTTTGGGGATTGACGCCGAGGAGGCGCTTGACGGCGCGTGCAGGAAATACGTTGGCAGATTTGAGGCGGTTGAGGATAAGGTTTTGTCAAGCGGAAAGAAAATCGAGGGCATGACTCAGAAGGAACTCGATTTGATATGGGATGAGGTCAAGAAAAGCTGAATTTTTTTGTGAAAAGCGAAGAAAACCTGAAAAAAAGCATTGCAAAACGGGAAGATGTATGCTATAATAAATGTTGCCGACGTCAGGGACGTACAAAATTCGTATGACGCAATAGATTGAAAGGACATTGACATGAACAAGACACAGCTTGTGAGCGCTGTCGCACTCAAGACAGGACTCAAGAAACCGGAAGCCGCAAAGGCGGTGGATGCCGTGTTTGAAGCAATCACGGAATCCCTTACAGAATCAGAAAAGGTGCAGATATTAGGATTCGGCACATTCAAGGTCAAGGACAAGCCCGAACGCACCGTAAGAAACCCACGCATGGGAGGCGAGATATCGGTTCCCGCATCCAAGTCCCCATCGTTCAGCGCAGGCAAGGCGCTCAAGGAGACCATCAACAAATAATATATTCATAGACATAAAACGCGAAGGCGGTATCCAGGTGATATAAGTCACAGGATGCCGCCCTCGATGCGTTTTAGAGGGAAAGTACGATAATCCGACATTCAAAAACAAACTTCGAGGTCGGAATTTCGTCCCCTCGGACGAAGGAGAAAGATGAGACTCGATAAATATCTGAAGGTGTCGCGCATCATAAAGCGCAGAACAGTAGCGAACAGCGCGTGCGACGCGGAGCATGTGACCGTAAACGGAAGACCCGCTAAGGCGTCATACGACGTCAAGGTCGGGGATGTGCTCGTCATAAAATTCGGACAGAAAACGCTCTCCGTCAGGGTGCTGAAGGTTTCCGAAAACGCTGGCAAGGCTGAGGCTGATTCGCTTTACGAGGTGATTTCGGGCTGAAAGCCCGCGAATAAATATCGTCCCGTCCGAATATGATGCTTTGTAAGCTCTTTTTGGGAGGGAAAAAATCATGAATGAAAACGACGCCGCTAAAACAAAAAGCGCGCACGATATCAGACTGTCCGAAAGGCGTGAGATGACGCTTACGGGAATTGAAGCCGTGGACGGCTTTGACACGGAAAGCGTGATAATGCACACATCAGAGGACGGGCTTTCGGTACAGGGACATGAGCTTCACATCGATAAATTCGACGCTGACACAGGACGGCTTATGCTGAGCGGCGTGGTCGATGCCATCGTATATTTCGATATGAAGCGGCACGGCAAAAAGACGGGGAGCGCTCGTGGGAAACAGTCTTTTCATTGAGCTGCTCTTCGGAGCGAAAATAGCGCTTTATTCACTGATATTCGGCGCCGCCGCGGCGCTGACCTACGACGTGACACGAATA
>JAJQHI010000041.1:0-1131 GCA_021199825.1 Bacillota bacterium | reverse complement strand
GCTCTCGGCTGCGGGCTTGACGTGACCGGCTTTGAACGTGTGCTGCCTTTAATAGGACGTCGGGAAAGCAAAAATCGAACAGGGGCAGCCTCGGCTGCGAGGAAGGCATTAAAAATCGCGCTTATCACGCTGATTGACCTTCTTTATATGATAGTATTCACACTCGCCGCCGTGATATTCATCTATCACTTCCTTTACGGAATTGTCCGCTGGTATGCTGTGGCGGGCGCAGCACTTGGATTTGTGCTTTATGTGCGCACTGTCGGACACCTGACAGCAAGGGCTGCGGGTGTGATAATCTTCATTGTCGGTGCCGCCAAAAGATACGCCGTTTACTTCTCGCTTTTGCCCTTAAAGATGATGGGCAGAATGCTCAGGGGAGCATATATAAAAACAGTGCCGCCGACAGCGGCAAAAATATCGCTGAAGCACTCCCGCCGGCTTGAGACGCGGTACTTTGAGCGGAAAATGAAAATTAAGCTGAAGGGGCTCCTGACCGAGGTCCCATCGGAGAATGGAGAAAAAAGAGATGTTTGAGGTATTGTCGGAGAATTTATTTTTCAAGATTGCTGTTGTCGTTGTGGCGCTTTTCTGCGTCGTGTCAATATTCACCCTCAATTCGCAGCGCGCCGAGCTTGAGAGCGAAATTGATGAAATGAATGAGCGTGTAAGCGAGATGAACGAATATATACTCTCGCTTGAGGATGAGCTTGAAACGCCCATTGACGACGAGGACTACATAATCCGCATCGCGCGTGAACGTCTCAATATGCGTCTTCCCGATGAGATTGTGTTCATAACCGAATACACAGACTAAAGCGTTATAACAAAAAATGCTCACAGCACATTGCCGTGAGCGTTTTTCTTTTTTCATATTGCGTATTTGCGGATGTATTCGAGCAAATATTTTATTCCCGTCGTGTTAAGCCTTGATGAGCCCGCGTCGCAGTCGTCGCGCAAAAATCCGTCTGTCCCCGTGAAATACGATGAAACCTCAAGATAATACGCGCCGTTTTCTGCCGCCGCCGCTAAAATAGCCGTGTTATAATTCTCGGCGGAGTATATGGAAAATGTGCCTTCGTCTGACCCCGGCAATAGAGACATCGCGATTATTGCTGTCGAGGGGCACAT
>JAJQHI010000010.1 GCA_021199825.1 Bacillota bacterium | reverse complement strand
ATACGATACGTACCATGGGATGAGGTGAATGACTTATGAATATACTATATTGCGGCGATGGCGGGACAAAGGACGGGCTATTGATTTCCGTGCTGTCACTTATAAAAAATGTTGACGAGCCGCTGCACATATATATCATGACAATGGAGCTTTCACACGGCGGCAGGACGTTCGATGCAGTTCCCGCCGGTGTTGTTTCGTATTTAGACAGCCTTTTAAAGGAGAAAAATCCCGAAAGCTCCGCTCTTTTGATTGACGCGGGGAAGTATTTCGGCTCATGTCCGCCAACGGCTAACATGGATACGCGCTTTACGCTATACTGTATGCTGAGGCTGTACGCCGATATGGTGGATGGGATACCCGACAGGATTTTATATCTTGATATTGACGTTGTGGTTAGAGATGATATTACCGAGTTTTATTATCAGGATATGGAGTGTCACGAGCTGGCGGGTGTGCTTGACCACTACGGGAAGTGGTTTTTCAGGAACAGTCCGTTCCGCTTTGATTATCTTAATTCGGGTGTATTGCTTTTGAATATGAAAATGATAAGGGAGACGGGGCTTTTTGAGGCTTGCAGGCAAAGATGTGCCGAGCGGGAGATGTTCATGCCTGACCAGTCAGCGCTCAACAAGCTTTCGCGGAGCAAAAAGATTCTTCCGCGAAAATATAATGAGCAGCGGCGGCTGAAGGCGGATACCGTGATGCAGCATTTTACGACGAGCTTCAGGTTTTTTCCGTGGCTGCACCCGCTGACGGTCAAGCCGTGGCAGGTTGAGAGGGTTCACCGTGAGCTGAAGCTTCACGAATACGATGACATACTCGCAAAATATGAGGCTTTAAGCCCTGAGCTTTTGCGATTTTCTTAGGAGGAGAATATATTTTGACGAAGGACAGTATAAGGGAGTGCGTGCCCATATTCTTTACGATTGACGAGAGCTTTGTGCCTTTTTTGGATGCTGCTCTCATTTCGCTTACCGAAAACGCGTCAGATGAGAGCGATTATCATATAGTTATCATAAACGATGGGGTGTGTGAGGAGGACAAGCGGGTACTCAAAGCTCACGAAAAAGAAAACGTGACTATTGAGTTTGTTAGCATGGGAGATGAAATCTCATCGATTAAGGATAGGTCTGAGAACCGGCTTAGATGCGACTTTTTCACCATGACGATTTATTTCAGGCTGTTTATACCCGAAATGTTCCCGCAGTATGATAAGTGCATATACATCGACAGCGACGTTATAGTTTCGGGCGATATATCGGAAATGTATAAAATACCGCTTGGCAGCAATATTGTCGGCGCGTGTCCGGACTTATCCGTTGCGGATGTGCCTCCGTTTGCAAAGTACATAGAGGATGCGGTGGGCATTAACAGGTACAGGTATGTCAATTCTGGCGTGCTGCTTATGAATTTAAAATTGATGCGGGAGCTGCATTTTACTGATGAGTTTTTGCGGCTGCTGAATACATATCACTTTGATACGATAGCACCTGATCAGGACTACCTGAACGCGATGTGCTGCGGGCGCATACATTTCCTTGACGAGTGCTGGGACGCTATGCCGAACAAAGCAAAGGAGCCTCAAAGCTCGCCGAAGCTCATACATTATAATCTTTTCGATAAGCCATGGTGCTATGACGATGTGCAGTATTCGGAGTATTTTTGGAAATACGCTAAAAGGTCGCAGTTTTATGAGAGGATTCTTGAGTTCAAAAGGAATTACGGTGAGGACAAAAAGGACAACGATGCAAAATGTCTTGATGAAATGCTGACAAAGGGTGAGGCTCTTGCGGACGCTGATGTGACATTTAAGCGTTTGTACGAGAGCGGCGAGAAAATCAGAATATGATTATTGGGGACAACAAAAGGCTTGTAATTGAAAATATAAAAAGATGCGCCGAGAACGGCAGATTTCACGATAAGGTTGAGGTGGACGACCCGAATCTCACACGCGAGCAGAAAAAGGAGATAGCTGAGCGCTTTCTTTCGGAAAGGGAGAGCGCTCAGTACAAGAGGCGGAACAATTTTGCGAGGTTTATTTTGGGGGTAGGCGGCAGGTTTATAAATCTGCACACCAAAATAGACGGGCTTGAGCGCATAAAGGAAATAAAGGGCGGGGCTATTATTACGAGCAATCACTTCAATCCGCTTGACAATACGGCGGTATGGACGGCGGTGAGACGTTCGGGAAGGGAGCGGCTTTATATAGTCAGTCAGGAGTCAAATCTCGCTATGACGGGCTTTGTAGGCTTTTTGATGAAGTATTCGGACGTTGTACCTATAACGTCCGATTATCACTATATGGCAGGACCATTCATAAAAATGCTGAGAAATTTAATTGATTCGGGCGAATTTATTTTAATCTACCCGGAGCAGGAAATGTGGTATAATTATAAGAAGCCCCGACCGCCCAGACCCGGAGCATATTATTATGCGGCGAAGCTCGGAGTGCCGATAATATCGTGCTTTGTGGAGATACAAAACCGCAAGGAGCGCGACAGCGATGAGTTTTATAAGACATCATACTGCGTACACGTGCTGCCGACGATTTATCCTGACCCGAATTTGACTGTACGCGAAAACAGTTCGGCTATGATGGCGCTTGATTATAAACAAAAGGTTGGGGCATATGAGAGCGCGTACGGCAAAGAGCTTGATTATGCGTTTGAGATTGACGACATAGCGGGATGGGCGCTGAATGATGAGGGTGAGTCTTGATGAAAGGGGACTGAGAGACGGTACAATGAAAAAGAACGGTTTAAATAAGAGCGGGGAATACAGACTTGGAATTGATGTCGGTTCGACGACGGTGAAGGTTGTAATTACCGACGATGCAACAGGCGAGCTGTTATATACGCGCTATCAAAGGCACGGTGCGAAGCAGGCAGAGACTGCAGCCGCAATGCTTACCGAGGCGAAGGATTTTATCGGAGGAGTGCGCTTGAGGGCTGCTGTGTGCGGTTCCGGCGGCAAGCCGATTGCCGAGGCTATGGGGGTGCATTATATACAGGAGGTTGTCGCCAACGCCGCCGCTGTATGCAGGCTTTATCCGAATGTAAAGACAGCGATTGAGCTTGGCGGTCAGGATGCAAAGGTTATATTCTTTCATAAGGATGAGAAAACGGGCAGGCTGCAGACCTCAGATATGCGTATGAACGGAAGCTGCGCCGGAGGAACGGGCGCGTTTATTGATGAGATGGCATCGCTTCTGCACGTTTCAACGCCGGAGTTTGAAGCTATGGCGAAGGAGGGAAAGGCGGCATATGACATTTCAGGGCGGTGCGGAGTATTCGCGAAAACGGATATTCAGCCGCTCTTAATTGAAGGGGCTCCGCGTGAGGACATTGCCCGCTCCGTATTTCATGCTATAGCGAAGCAGACTATAGGTGGTCTCTCGCAGGGGCTCAGTCTTGACCCGCCCGTCATTTTCGAGGGCGGTCCTTTGACGTTTAATCCGACGCTTGTAGAGGTTTTCGCAGAGAGGCTTTCGCTTACGGACGATGAAATTGTCATCCCCTCACATCCCGAAACAATTGTCGCTTACGGTGCCTCGATTGCGGTTGACGAGCTTTTCCCAGACATATTGGAGGGGGAATATGTGTCTGTTGATGAGCTTATTGAAAGGATAAATGAAAGCAAGGGTACAGGAGCTGAAAAAAAGCACAGCAAGCCGTTTTTTGCGAGTGACGGCGAGCGGGAGGAGTTTATGGCGCGGCATGACGCGGAGCTTTTGCCCTTGGCACCTCCCACGCCAGACCATGACGGGAAGCTCAGAGTATATATGGGGATTGATTCGGGGAGCACAACCTCTAAATTCGTATTGATTGACGCTGACGAGCGCGTTGTTGACAGGTTTTATTCGAACAACAGGGGAGAACCGCTTACTGTTGTGCGTGACGGTTTAAAAGAGATGCGCCGGAAATATCATTCCTTGGGCATGGAGCTTGAGATTTTGGGGCTTGGCACTACGGGATACGGAGAGGCGCTTTTCGCGAAGGCTTTTGGCGCGGATTTTCACATTGTTGAGACTGTATCACATGCTGAGGGGTGTAAAAAATTCTTTCCCGATGTGTCCTTTGTCCTTGATATAGGCGGACAGGATATGAAGGCTATATGGGTGGACGACGGCGTTGTCACAAATATTATGCTCAACGAGGCGTGCTCCTCCGGGTGCGGGTCATTTCTTGAGAATTTTGCGTCGTCCCTGGGAATGCCGACGGAAAATATCGCTGACGCGGCGTTTAAATCAGAGGACCCCGCGGTTCTTGGAAGCAGATGCACAGTTTTTATGAACAGCACAATAATCAACGAGCAGCGTGAGGGAAAATGTCCTGAGGATATTATGGCGGGGCTTTGCCGCTCAATAATCGAGAATGTGTTTACGAAGGTCGTGAGGCTCTCTAACACCGATTCGCTCGGTGACAGAGTTGTCGTTCAGGGCGGAACATTCCGCAACCGCGCTGTTTTGCGTGCGCTTGAGGAGTACCTCGGCAGGAATGTTACGCTTTCGCCGTATCCGGGCGAGATGGGGGCGTTCGGCGCGGCGATTCTGACAAAGCGACATATTGAAAAGAACGGATACGCCAACGGAAAATCGTCTTCGTTTATAGGGCTTGACGCTGTGGAGAATTTCACATATACAACATCGACGGGCGTCAGGTGCGGAGGCTGCGCGAATCAGTGCAGCAGAACTGTGATGAGGTTCGGAAACGGCGGTTTTTGGGTGACCGGAAACAGGTGTGAGCGAGGCGCGCAGATATCTGTTGATGAAACAAACGAAAGCGCTAAGAGGATAAAGGCGACGGATAAGCGTGCTGAGGAAGCGCCCGACATTTTTGAGGAGCGCGAAAAGCTTATTCTGCGCTCGTATCCGTGTCGTGCTGTGTCGGCAAAAAAGAATATAACTGTGGGGATTCCGCGTGTGCTTGAATTCTGGGACAGTATGCCGTTCTGGACGACCTTTTTCAC
This sequence comes from Bacillota bacterium, assembly GCA_021199825.1. Taxonomy (GTDB): domain Bacteria; phylum Bacillota; class Clostridia; order Oscillospirales; family CAG-272; genus DTU064. Next base: position 2,574 of record JAJQHI010000010.1, on the reverse strand, counting down.
TTCTCTTGGGTATGACGTGAAGCTTTCAAAGAAAAGCTCACGCCGAATGTACGAGGGCGGGCTTACATATGTCGCCTCGGACACAATATGCTTTCCCGCAAAGCTTGCTCACGGTCATATCGCTGACCTTGCGGTGAGCGGCGTTGACAGAGTATTTATGCCTTACGTCATGCATATGCCGCCTGAGGGAGTGGACAAGAAGAGCCCTTATGTTTGTTCGGTGCTTCAGGGATATCCTTTGGTTGTGAAAAATTCGCAGTCGCCAAAGGAGAGGTACAGTGTTGACTTTGACACTCCAATATTCCACTGGTTCCGTGAAAAGGACAGAAAGCTTCAGATATGCGAATACGCGCAGAATACGCTCGGCGTATCCAAAAAAGAGGCTGAGGGTGCTTTTGCGGAGGGGATATGCGCAGAGAATGAATTCCGCAATACACTGCGCAGGATGACAAAGGAGACGATTGAAAACGCGAAAAGAGACGGCAAATTTACGGTTGTATTAGCCGGACGCCCGTATCACACTGACCCGTTTGTGAGTCATGGAATATCAAAGCTTTTCACCTCAAGGGGAATCCCCATTGTGCCCGTTGACGGGCTTGAGGGACTTGATGAGGTTGACCTTTCGCACACGCGGATTGAGATAACAAACGATTTTCACACTCGAATGCTCGCGGGCGCCGTTATCGCTGCGCGCGACAAGTCTCTTGAGTATGTGCAGCTGGTGAGCTTTGGGTGCGGGCATGACGCCGTTTTGTCGGATGAGATTATACGCATAATGAACGGGGACGGCAAAAGCGAGCGCAAGCCGCCGCTCATACTCAAAATCGACGAAAGCGATTCATCGGGTTCGCTGAAAATCCGTGTTCAGTCATTTATTGAAACGGTGGAGCTGAGACGGCATCTCAACGCGGAGAGGGGCAAAAATACGGGTGAATACGCGCTTCCGGCTCCCAGTCCCGTTAAATTTTATAAGAAGGACAAAAAAATTCGCACGCTTATTCTGCCGAACATTTCAAAGGAGTCGGCGATACTCTTAAAGGCGCTGTTTGAGAAGGAAGGCTTCAAAATCAAGACGGTTGATATCGGCGGCACGGAGGAAATCAAGCTCGGTAAGAAATACGTACATAACGATATATGCTTCCCGGCGCAGATGGTAATCGGCGAGCTGTTAGGCGAGCTTCTGCGGGACGGCTATAAACACGACGAGGTGGCGGTCGGCATGGTAAAGATGCAGTGTGACTGCAGAATGTCGCATTACGCGGGGCTTTTGCGCAAGGGGCTTGACGCCGCCGGATTTGCGGATGTCCCGATTGTTACTACCGATATGGGCGACTCAAAGGATATGCATCCGGGTGTTTCGATTTTTGAAATTGTGCCGCTTATTGAGTGTGTATGGGGCTTTTCAATGCTTGATATTCTCGCCTCGCTTTGCAGAAAAACGCGTCCTTATGAGATAAACAAGGGCGAGACGGACAGGGTATATATGGCGTGCGTCAACAGCATTGCGGACGCTTCCCGCGTGGGGCTATCCGCGATGAGGCGGGCGTTTGACAAGGCGATTGATGACATGATGGGTATTGCGTATGACAGGAGCCGCCTTAAGCCAAGAGTTTTTGTAACGGGGGAGCTGCTTGTGACATTCCATCCCGGATCAAATTTCGGTATTGAGAGATATCTTGAGCGCAACGGAATGGAGGCTGTGCTGCCGCAGCTCATGGACCAGTTCCGAAAGGATTTTCAGGTTACGGCGCGTGAGATAAAGGATTATCACGCGAATATTCCTCCGTATCCGTTTTTGCTCGAATATATTTTAAACTCTATCTCCGAAAAGCTTGAAAAGAGTGCGCACAGACATCCGCTTTACATTCACGCTCCAAGCACCCACGAGCTTTACGCGGGGGTTGCCGATGTTATCCCCGAAACGCTAAGCTGCGGGGAAGGATGGCTTATGGCGGGTGAAATCGCGCATTACGCAAAGGAGGGCGTCAGGTCGTTTGTGATATTGCAGCCGTTTGGCTGTCTGCCGAACCATATTTGCGGCAGGGGAGTTATCAAGCGGCTGAAGGATGAATACGAGGATATAAGCATTCTTCCGCTTGACCTGGACCCCGACACGAGCTTTGCGAATGTTGAAAACAGGCTTCAGATGCTTATGATGAACGCAAACGCCGCTGTCGAGGTGCGTGAAAAGGTGAAAGAAAAAGAAGAAAAGGCGTCGTAAAGGCGCCTTTTTTCTGCGTTATTTTTTAATTGTCGCTTTCCTCTTCCTTTTCGCGGCGCTCCTTTTCCTCGTATAGGGCAAGGAGCTTATCCTCAGCATCGGTGATTTGCGCGTCAAGCTCGGCGGCTCTGACGTAATCTGTCGCAGCCTCGCCGAAAAGCTCCGCTTCAATCTCCTCGATTTTGTTCTCAAGCTCCGCAATATCCGCGTCAAGGCGCTCCATCGCGTGTCGGCGGCGGCGCTCCTCGGCGGCATCCCGTTTAGCCGTCAGGTACCGTTCCTTATTTGATGAGGCAGGGGACTCTCCCTCCTCTTTTTTATTATTATCGGTGCCCGTTATATGCGATACATAC
>JAJQHI010000206.1 GCA_021199825.1 Bacillota bacterium | reverse complement strand
GTCTTTATACATTATATCAAATTCCAAGGAGCATCGCAAGAGTTTTTTGATAAAAACAGGCTTGCGCGTCTTTCATTTTGCGCGGAATAATAACTGTGAGTCATGTAATAGGATATATATGGAATTAAATTTGCCCGAACAGCATTTACAATGCTCGAAAAAACAAACAAAACCGTTCCGAGACGATAAAAAATCGCAAATGTATTTGAATTAGCGGCGAAAACATGATATAATAGGGGTACGCTTATGAATCTATGATTCATAAGCGTACCCCGTCACATATTTTGACTGAATCATGGCATCGGGGCGGGGAATATATATTAAAATCTTTCAGGAGGTGATACCGTGGATGCGTTTGTCGAATGGCTCAATGCAATGTTTGAGAGCGTAACATCTACCCTCAGCCTTTTAACGCTGATAGACGTGATTGACATAGCTTTCGTCGCTTTTTTGTTTTATTCGGTATATAAATTCATTCGCACAAGGCGCGCGGGCAAGCTCGCGCTCGGCGTCGCGGTGTTCTTTTTGATACTCATCTTAACTGACCTGCTCGAAATGAGGATGACGCAGTTTTTGATGACATACGTTGTACAGATGGGATTTATCGCGGTGATTATTCTTTTCCAGCCTGAGCTTCGCTCGGCTCTTGAGATGATAGGCGGAGAGTCCATGAAGGGAGTTAAGGTGTTCGGCGAGGTTAAGGGCGCCGATGAGCTTCACCACGCTATAGGTGAGCTGACTGAGGCTGTCGCCGATATGTCGCGGACGAAAACTGGCGCACTCATTGCGATTGAGCGCACCACTCCCCTGGGTGACCACATGATAGCCGGAACCGTGCTCAACGCGGATGTTGAAAGCGAGCTTATAAAGAACCTGTTTTTCAACAAAGCGCCTCTTCATGACGGCGCCGTTATCATTAGCGGATCGCGCATTCACGCGGCGGGATGCCTTCTGCCGCTCTCAACGCGCACTGACCTTATCAAAGAGCTTGGAATGCGCCACCGCGCTGCTATAGGGCTTTCTGAAAACAGCGACGCTTATGTTATAGTCGTAAGCGAGGAAACGGGAACGATTTCTGTCGCAGAAAAGGGCGAGATTCGCAGAGATTATACGCCTGAGATGCTGGAAGGGGAGCTTTACGGCATATTCTTTCCGGACGACACAAAGCGGAAGAGAAAGCGGCTTACAGCCCGCCGTCATACCGATAAATCAAAGCCAAAAAAAGAGACAAAGAAAAATCACGGCTATATTGACGTGGACGACATAGAAAAAAACGATAAAAACGAAGATAACACGGAGGTGACGAAAGATGGCAAACGATAATCCCTCCATGGAAAACGCAAAGGCAAAGCGCTCGTTTTTATCGCGCCTGACATATAATCTTCCGGCGAAGCTTATATGTGTTATATTCTCTCTGCTTTTATGGATATATGTCACGGATGTGCAGAACCCGAATTATGAAATCACGCTCACAGATGTCCCCGTCACCCTTGTTGGCACCGAGGACGTTGAAATTGACAGCGGTCTTGTCGTATACAGCGGATATGATGAAACCGTGGATGTGACGCTGCGCGGACGAAAGAACCTGCTTTCAGGGATAACGACCGATGACCTTGCCGTGACCGCGGATGTCACGTCTCTCACCGAAACGGGCGACTTCTCGCTTCCCGTAAAGATAACGCCGCCGGAAGACTCCGAGGTAATCTCTGTTTCATCCGATATGGTGACAGTATCCCTTGACAAAAAATCGAGCATTGAGGTTGATGTCAGAGTGCAGTATTCAGGGCTTTCCCTTGAGTCTACATCAACGACGACATATTCGCTTGGCGAGGCGGTGCTTTCTGTATCGAGCATTACCGTGACAGGACCGTCACGTTACCTTTCCGATATAAGCTATGGTCAGGTTACGCTTCCCGATCTCGGTCGGGTGTCGGGCTCGCTGACCGTATACGGCACAATTTCGCTGATTGACTCGGATGGTGCCGTCGTTTCAAACCCTTACGTCTCAATGTCACAGACAGAGGTAAGCGTCACAATCCCCGTATATGCCGAAAAATACGTGTCCTTAACGGTTGATACACAGTACGGATACTTCAACGAGGACAATTCCATCATTACAATTGAGCCCGAAACCGTTCATGTCAAGGGAGACGTGGCAACCGTTGACGGGCTTGAAACGATAGTTGTGACAACCCTCGACGAAAAGACGATAACGGACGACACGACGCTTTCCGTTGCCCTGACCGTTCCCGACGGGGTGGACAATCTTGACGGGGTTGAATTTGTCAGCGTTTCTGTTGAAATGGTGAATACCGCAACGCGAACGTTTATCGTGTCAAATTCGCTCATTACCGCTGAAAATCCGAACTCGGTGACGTATGAAATATCAAGCGGATATACTACCCTGACCCTCTGCGGCTCCACACAGGAGATTTACAGCATGAAGCTCTCCGATATAACGCTTATGATTGACCTTTCGGCATATACGACCCAGGAGGTGACAAGCGTTGTCTCAATTACTGTTGTGGTGAATGGGTATGACAGCGTATACGAGCTGGGAAGCTATTCCGTGTCGGTCAATATAAATCCGGCGGTGACGCCGGATACTGACGCGGCAACGGAAGCAGACGAATAAAGCAAAGCAAATAAAATAAATAAAGAGGACATATGGCAAAAAAGTCGAGTTTTATTGAAAGCAGAAGGTGGACGGTTACTGCCTCCGCTGAAAAAGAAGCGTCGCATGAAATATCAAAATCTCTGGGGCTTACCGAATCCATGGGCAGGCTGCTTTATCTGCGCGGCTGCAGAACGCCCGATGAAGCGAAATCGTTTTTGGGATTCAAAAACGGTGTGCTTCACGATCCGTTTCTGCTTCCCGATATGGAAGCGGCGGCTGAGAGAATACTCAAAGCCGTCAGGGATGGTGAGAGGATTACGGTATACGGAGATTATGATGTTGACGGCGTAACATCGACCGCTTCCATGTGTCTGTATTTGGAGGAGCTTGGCGCAGACGTTGATTATTATATCCCGAACCGCGAGGATGAGGGATACGGCGTAAATACAGAGGCGCTGACTCAGATTATATCGGAAGGCACAAAGCTTATAGTAACCGTCGATACGGGTGTTACCGCAAATGAGGAGGTGGATTTTGCCGCCTCAAATGGGTGCGATGTGGTTGTCACAGACCATCACGAATGCCCTGAAATACTTCCGTCCGCTGTCGCCGTGGTAAATCCTCTGCGCACTGACAGCGAATATCCCTACAGGGGGCTGGCGGGTGTCGGCGTCGTATATAAGGTGCTCTGTGCGCTTGAGTCGAAGGTTCGCACGAACGGTGACATTGAACGCGCCGTGATGAGCATATCATATAAGTACGCGGATCTTGTGACCATAGGCACAATAGCGGATATTATGCCTATGACTGATGAAAACAGGCTTATCGTCAGATATGGGCTCGGTCGGCTCGAAAAAACAGAGAGGGTTGGCGTTGACGCGCTCATAACGGCAAGCTCAAGTTCCGCCTTCGGACCCGGAAACCGCCCCAAGAAAATAACATCGGGCTATGTGAGCTTTACCATGGCGCCGCGAATCAATTCCGCCGGAAGAGTGGCTGACGCGTCAGTCGCGGCTGAGCTTTTCATGACATCCGATAAGGCTTATGCCTCAAAGCTTGCGGATAAGCTTTGCGAATATAACCGCGACAGACAGCAGATGGAAACGGCGGTTGCGCTTGAAGCGTATAATATGATTGACCGGGACGGTGAGGAGGAGTGTCTTCCCGCCATTATACTCAAAAGCGATGACTGGAACCCCGGAATAATCGGAATTGTCTCCTCAAGGCTCACGGAAAAGTATTCGCGCCCGACAATTCTCATTTCATTCAAAGGCGGGAACGGTGGCGCTGAGGATGTCGGCAAAGGCTCCGGCAGATGCGTCAAGGGCATTGATATGGTCGAGGCGCTCTCCGAATGCTCCGATTATCTTTTAAAATACGGCGGACATACTCAGGCTGCGGGACTTTCAATTGAAAGACGGAATTTCGATTCATTTAAGTCGGCTTTTTGCGACGCCGTAAAAAGGAGAACCGACGATATAGAGGACCCGTCGCTTCCCATGCTTGTGGACGATGTGCTTTCATCCTCCGAGATAACAAAGAAATTCGCGTCAGAGATAGCGTCCCTTGAGCCCTTCGGCTCAGGAAATCAAATGCCGCTTTTTGCAACGGAAGGACTTTTGGTCAAAAGCGTTGTATCCGTAGGCGCGGGAAAGCATACAAAGCTTATCTTAGCGACTGACGGATACGATGAGGGCACTGTAGCTATGTGCTTTTCTGTCAAATCAGATGAAATCGCCGTTATGGCGGGAGATTTGGTCGATGTTGCGTATTCACTTGAGCTGAACGAATACAGGGTAACCTCAACAGCTCAGATGATGGTGCGCTCCATAAAAAAGAACGGGGCTCAGCTTGAATACGAAAGCCGTCTTAAACGTTTGTCGGACGAGATAATGGGGCAAAAGCTCGATTCGCTCGACTCCCCTGACGAATATATCCCGACAAGGAACGAATTTGTTCAGGTGTATACCGTCTTAAAGCATGAAATCGCGCAGGGACGAAAAACACTTTCCATAAGACGGCTTCGCTACATAACGGGCGGTGCCATGAACTACGTCAAGGTCAAGATAATTGTTGAGGTATTTGCCGAAACGGGAGTGTATGTTGTCACCGACGAGGGGGACGATACATATTCGTTTGCCGATGTGGCACATGAACAACGCATAAATTTAGACAGGTCCGTTCTTTTGTCGGGTCTGAAGCGCAAATACACAAAAGCGGAAAATTAAACTGAAATATGGGGGTGCGGCAATGGAAAAGGCAAAGGAAATCAAAACAGGAAACGAAGCTCACAGCGGGGTGGCATCTGAAAATTCTGAGAATAACCAGGAAAAGCAGTGCGTGGACAATTATATCGACGAATACTACGCCGACCTTGAGAGTACGCTGAAATCATACGGAAAGCCGTATAATTTTGAGCGCATACGCGAGGCTTATCTTTATGCGCGTGAGCTTCATTCCGGGCAAAAGCGCCAGTCGGGAGAGCCGTATATCATTCACCCTGTAGCCGTTGCAAAAATAGCCGCATCCCTCGGTCTTGATACAGATTCGATAGTCGCCTCTCTGCTCCATGATGTTGTTGAGGACTGCGGCGACAGAACAAGCATTCCCGAAATATCCGCCAGATTCGGTCCCACGGCAGCGGAGCTTGTCGAGGGACTTACAAAAATGAAAAGCATAGATGTTGAGGACAGACAAACACAGCAGGTGGAAAACATCCGTAAAATGCTCCTTGCCATGTCTCACGACATAAGAGTAATATTCATCAAGCTCTGCGACAGGCTTCACAATATGCAGACCCTGTCCGCAAAGCCCGAAAACAAGCGGCGTTCGATAGCTCTTGAAACCATGTATGTCTATGCGCCCCTGGCTCATAGGTTAGGTATTCAGAAGATAAGGCAGGAGCTTGAGGATTTGGCGCTTTCCTACCTTGACCCCATAGGGTATAAGGAGGTCAGTGAGTACATTGAAAATAAATACGGCAAGACGAGGGACTTTCTTGAGGGGGTCAAGCAGTTCATAACCGAAAAGCTCACCGAATACGGCATTCACTTTACCCTTGAGGCGAGAGTCAAAACCGCGTTCAGCATGTACCACAAAATATACGACCTCAATAAAACCTTCGATGAGATTTACGACTTTTACGCTGTCCGCATAATTGTCGAGACGGAGCTCGAATGCTATACCGTTTTGGGACTTATACATGAGCTTTATAAGTCTGTTCCGGGAAGGTTCAAGGATTATATTTCAACGCCTAAGCCGAATATGTATCAGTCGCTTCACACGACCGTTATAGGACGCGACGGAATGCCCTTTGAGGTTCAGATAAGAACGCAGGCAATGCATCAGATAGCGGAATACGGTATTGCCGCGCACTGGAAATATAAATCGGGAGAGCAGTCCAGAGCCGAAATAGACCAGAAGCTTCAGTGGATTTCAAGACTCATTGAAAGCGAGGACGATACACGCGACCCCGACGACTTCATGGACGTATTCAAAATTGACGTTTACCATGATGAGACCTTTGTCTTTACGCCCAAGGGCGATATAATCGCGCTGCCGCTCGGCGCGACGGTGATTGACTTCGCGTATGCGATACACTCCGAGGTTGGTCACAGAATGATTGGGGCAAAGGTGAACGGCGTCATCGCGCCGATTACCACAATCCCCAAAAACGGCGATATAGTTGAGATTCTGACCTCCCCCTCATCCAAAGGACCGAGCCGCGACTGGCTCAAGATTGCCACAACGGGAGAGGCAAAGGGCAAAATCCGCACATGGTTCAAAAAGGAGAAGCGGCAGGAGAATATTGTTGTCGGAAAATCCGAGATTGACCGCGAGTTTGCCAAGTTTGCCGGTGATATAAGCGAGAGTGTCAAAAATGAAATTGTGACGACTGTCGCAAGACGGATTGGCGTGCAGTCGGCGGAGGACCTTTACAATACAATCGGCTACGGCGGAATTTCAATGACGAAGATCACCTCCAAGCTGCGCGACGAATATGAGCGCGCCGTAAAGGTGGAGGAGCCTGAGGTCACCTCAACCGAGCAGGTTCAGACTACAACCACCAAGCGCGTAAAAACGTCCGGCGGAATTATCGTTGACGGTCAGGCGGGCTGCACGGTCAAGTTCGCAAAATGCTGCAATCCCCTGCCGGGTGACAGCGTTATCGGCTTTATCACAAAGGGATACGGCATCTCCATTCATAAACGCGACTGCCCCAATGTCATCTCGTCCCTTCGCGAGGGCAAAAACAACGACAGGTGGGTTGACGCGTCGTGGGATTCCGTCGATGAGACATCCCGCGACCTGTATGAGGCGCTTTTGCAGATATACGGCGTCAACAGCATGACCATTATTGCCGATATAACCTCAGCGCTCGCCGAGATGAAGGTGTCGATTCTCGGCATCAGCACAATGAAGCAGACAGCGGATGAGATAGTCATAAATCTCAAAATCGCGTGCAAGAATATGAGCCACTACGATTCAATCGTGTCGCGAATGCGCTCAATACGAGATGTTAAGCGCATAACGCGCGGCTTCAACTGATGGGAGGAATTATTCTGTGATTGCTGTTCTTCAGCGAGTACATTCGGCATCCGTTTCCTTTGATGGGAGCGTTGTCGGGCAGTGCGGATACGGACTTATGATAATGCTAGGCATTGCGACTGACGATGATGAGGGGGACGCGAGAACCCTCATCGATAAAATATTAAAGCTGCGGATATTCCGCGACGGTGACGGACGCCTCAATTTGTCGGTCAGGGATGTCGGCGGGGAAGTGCTTGTCATATCAAATTTCACGCTTATGGCAAACTGCTACCGCGGCACACGCCCCGATTATTCTCACGCGGCGCACTGCGAGGTCTCCCTGCCGCTTTATAATTATTTCATAGATGAGATATGCCGCCGCGGCGTTCACGCGGAGCATGGAC
>JAJQHI010000246.1 GCA_021199825.1 Bacillota bacterium | reverse complement strand
GTATCGGAGGATGCCGGCATGATTGACGCGGCAGCGTCGGGCGCGCTCACAATCGAAAAGCTTGAGGCAATGACGGCGGTATGCTCGGTCGGTCTTGATATGATAGCGGTTCCCGGTGACACGCCGGCGGATGTCATTTCAGGCGTTATCGCGGATGAGATGTCAATAGGCGTTGTCAATTCAAAGACGACAGCGGTAAGGCTTATCCCCGCATACGGGAAGGATGTCGGCGACGAGGTTTCATTCGGCGGGCTTCTGGGAAGAGCGCCCGTTATGAGGCTGAACACGGCTTCCCCGTCGAAGTTTATACGCCGCGGCGGTCGCATACCCGCTCCGATACAGAGCTTGAAGAATTAAATTTCTCTTGTGCCGAAGCACAAGAGAAGTGAAATCCAACGCTTCGCGTTGGGATAAGATAAGCATTTAAAAGCACAGCTTTTAAATGCTTATTTTTTTAGCGGAGGTGCGGAACGGATATTTATCTGATTGAACAATCAATTCGTACCGATAAGCGAGAGTAGCATTCTGTATATTATATCAAGGTAGCCGATTCGCAAAACGTCCTCTGCGGCAGTAATGGGCACGCTTCCTATAACCTCCCCATCAAGCGTGTATGTCACCTCGCCGACCGTATCCCCCGCAGATACGGGAGCGGACACGCTTTTCTCAAGCGTTATCGTCTTTGTAACCTCCGAGTCCTTCCCTTTTGCGAGAACGCACGAAAAGGATTCGTAATATGTGCCGACGGCGTCACATTTTCCGCCCGTGACAGGGACGGGGTCGCCCTCCCCCTCCCCGGAGGTATAAAGGGCAAAGTAAGCGTAGCCGTAGTCAAGAAGCGTTTTGGCGGCTTCGTTTCTGCTGTCCCGTGTGGCCGCTCCCATTATGACGGCGACCAGCTGCATACCGTCGCGCTCAGCGGTTGCTGAGATGCAGAAGCCCGCCTTTGAGGTTGAGCCGGTCTTCAGACCCGTCGCGCCGCGGTAAAATCTTATGAGCCTGTTTGTGTTGGTGAGCCCAAACTCACCGTTTCTGATTGTGTCCATCCAAACGGTTGTATATTCGGTCACCTCAGGGTGCTTTGTCATGAGCTCGCACGACATAATGGCAATATCACGTGCGGAGGTCAGATGCTCCTCAGCGTCGGGTGCGTCGTCAAGCCCGTTAGTGTTCACGAAATGTGTATTTGTCATGCCAAGCTCCGCGGCTCTCTCGTTCATGCGCTCGACAAAAGCGCTCTCGCTGCCCGACACATATTCGGCAAGCGCGACGGCGGCGTCATTCGCGGAGGCGATAATCACGCATTTCAAAAGCTCGCCGACGCTCATCTCCTCGCCCTCCTCAAGATAAACCTGCGAGCCACCCATGGAGGCGGCATACGAGCTTACCGTGACAATATCATCGGAGGATATAACACCTGAGTCAATCGCGTCCATGACGATTAAAATCGTCATTATTTTTGTCACCGACGCGGGAGGCAGTGCCTCATCGGCGTTATATTCATATAAAACGGTGCCTGTCGTCATCTCCATGAGAATGCAGCTTTTCGCGTCAATGTCAAGCTCCGCCGACGACACGCGGACGGGACAAATCAAAAACGGGATAATCAAAAGAAGCGCACAAAGTAAAAGGGATATTTGTTTTTTGCACATACACGTCACCTCTGAAGGTTTTTGTATATGCATATGAGGGGAAGCGGAGTTTTATGACAAGCGAAAAGGAGGCATACAAAATGCCTCCTTTGGGACAGTGATTCGGTTATAAATCAAATCAATAATTTTCCTCTTCGTAATCCGAAGCGGCAGCGCTTGTAAGCGTGAAGACAATCGCGTCGCCGTCGCTTACATAGTTGGTAGCAGCACGACCTGATGTCGGCTCAACACCGTTGATGGTGTATGACCAGAAGTAGGTTACGTTGTTGTCCGCATTTTCAGAATCAGTAACACTGACACCCGCATATGAGCTTACCGACTTAACGCTCGTCTCCGTGCTGTCAAGCTCGTATGAGATATCATAGTTGGCGCATGCCTCGATGAACGCGCGAAGAGCGCTTATCTCCTCGCCCTCCTCGTAGTTGATCTCAACCGAAACGTCGTTGAGCATCGTGCGCTCTTCCTCAGGAAGGATGTACTCTTCATTATCCTCATTGAGAGCATACAAATAATCGATGTAATCCTCTCCGAGCTTGATGCCGACCGTAACGGTCATTTTGTTTCCGCCTGCGCACGATGCCAAAGACATCGAGAGCATAACGACTGCCATAAGAATGGCTACGATTTTTGTTTTTTTGCAAAACTGCATGTTGTCCTCCAAAAAAAATTTATGCGCTTTGTAGCTGTATAATAGTATAATACATATTTCGTTCGTTGTCAAGCACCTTATACAAAAATATCTTCATTTTTTTCATAAGGTGAGACAATTCACACGCGGATATTCATTGCAGAGAAGCCTGTACGGCGCCTCATCCTCCACCACCGACGGGAACCGGGCTATCGGCTCATAGAATCTGTTGTCGGTGTTGTCGTCGTTGCATTTGCTGACCTCGCCGATGAGGGCACTGCCCGTGCCGACCTTCACCGTGAACTCATGGTAGCATCTCGGATAAAGCGTGAGCGACTCTCCGGGATGAAGAATTATGTCGGAGCCCGCGGGCGCTTTATAATGTCTGCCGTCGCGGTAAACGTCAACGTCTGACTCCGATAAGCTGTCGTCATCCGCCGCCTGCCACAGTCTGAATATCACGTCCCCGCCGCCGCGGTTGATGATGTCCTCCATTTTGTGTATATGGAAGTGGTTCGGCGAGAGCTGTCCCTCACGCAGCATCATTATTTTCTCGGCGTATGTTTTTATGTATCTGCCGTCATCCATTTTCCCGTTGCGAAGCGTGATTAAGGCAAGCCCGACGCTGTTATAATCGCCAAGACCGTAATCCGTCACGTCCCAGCCAAGCTCGCAGTCGCGTATTTCATCATATTCGGCACCAAGCGTTTTCCATTCATCGGGGGCGAATGAAAGATAGGGCGGCAGCGCGAAGCTGTACCTTGAAAGCAGCGCCTCAAATTCTTTGATTATGCTGTTGATTTCCGAGCGTTTCATTTTTTGTTTCTCCCATAGCTGATAATATTTCATCGCGTGTCGGTATTGAGCTTATCCCGCCGTATCCCGAAACGCAGATTGACGCTGATATATTTCCGTATTTCGCGGCGCGTGATACCGCGTCTGGCGTGAGCTTTTCCTTTGCGTCGACCCCCTCAATCAAAAGCGAGGACATAAACGCGCCGAAAAATGCGTCTCCCGCGCCCGTCGTATCGACCGCCTCAACGTGCCTTGATGGGGTAGTGATGACGTTTCCCGCAAAATAGCATTCGGAGCCTTTGTCGCCTAAAGTTTCGGCGACAGCCGATATATCATATTGCTTCATAAACGCGGGAATGTTCTCCTCCCCGCCTACAAGGTCCGCCTCCTCATCGGAGATTTTGAGTATATCGATATAGGGTGCCGCCTCCGCTACTCTGCGGGCGCACTCGCATCGCTGACCGTGCCAAACGGTATCCCTATAGTTTACGTCAAAGCTCACAAGGTGACCCGCTTCATGCGCGAGCCTCATCGCCTTGAGGGTCGCCTCCCTCGCTGGGGATTCGGAAAGCGAGAACGAGCCCGCGTGTACAAGCCTTGAGGCAAGCACCTCATCATCGTCCACCATATTCTCCAACAAAAACATATCGGCGCCGGGGCATCTCGCAAATGTGAAGCTGCGCTCTCCGTGCTCATCAAGCGAGACAAACGACATTGTGGTGACGGCGTTTTTGCACATAACGGTGTTCGGAGCACTCACGCCGAGCTGGCTGAGCGCTTTATATAAATATCGTCCGAAGTCATCGTCTCCGACAGAGCAGCACATGGCAGCGTCAAGCCCATTTTTGGCAGCGGCAGCCGCGAAATTCGCGGGAGCGCCGCCCGCGTGGCGAATGTAGCTGTCAGGCTCGCCTCCGGGGATAAAATCGATGAGCATTTCACCTATGCTGTAAACATCGAGACCCTTACCATTTTTCATAGTGTACCCTGTCCTCTTCAAATTTATCGTTTTTCGGCGGCGCCGAAAGCTCCTCCTCCGACGGGTATCCGAACGCGATGAGCGAATGAGGCACCGCGGAATCCGGAAGCGAGAAAAGCTCCGCCTGAGCTTTTACGCGGTCAGTCTGAGGCCATGTGCCGAGCCACACGCTGCCGATGCCAAGAGCGTTTGCAGCAAGAATCATATTCTGCGCCGCGATTGAGCCGTCAATTACCCAATAATCCTTCGCGCGCGGGAAGGCGCGGTCAAGGTCGCCGCACAACAGCACACCCACATCCGCCCCCTTTAAGGGCTCCGCGGGGCGACCGTTCGCCTCCGCCATTTTCAAAAGCATATCCTTGTCGCGGACTACGACAAACGACCAGTCGCGCGCGTTTACGCACGACGGACCTGACATTCCGGCACAGAGTATCGTATTCAGGTCGTCGTCGCTAATTTTCCTGTCAGTGAAGCGCCGAACGCTGCGGCGCGACATTATATTTTCTATAGCGTCCATTTATTTTTTCCTCCTCGGCAATCCGCCATGCTATCAGTCGTACGGGTCAATGCTCGCGAACACATAGCTGTAATAGTCGTAATCTAAAATTCGCAGCGAATACTTTCGCTTTGTCGAGACAATCGAGTTCATTTGCGAAATATAGGTTGAAAGCGTGTCCTCATCCGCCGTAACACCCTCGGCGAGAGTAAATTCCTTCGTTGAGGTATTATAGCTGCCGTAGCTGTTTATCCAGTTCCATGACGGATATCCGCTGTCGCAGTTGAGTATTACCAAGGGGTCGGTTGATGAGTTGAGGTCAACGCCCATGAGAAGGCGCGAATCGTAGCTTACGCCGAAAAGATTCAGAACAGTCGGCAAAAGGTCAATTGTTGAGCAGGGCTTTTCGATATAAACGGGCTCTTCCATGGACGCGCACCATATTACGGCGCCGTTTCTGAAAAGGTCAAAGTTTCCGTGTATGCCTTCCTCGTCAAGCCCGTAAAGCTCCGCGAGCGCCGAATCCGGAAGCGCGTACGGGTAATGGTCCGCGCTCATTACGAATACGGTATCCTCAAGTATTCCCGCCTCGTCGAGCTTTTCGACAAGATATTCGAGCATATACTCCACCTCAAGCTGGCAGGCAATATAAGCCTTCACGTCGTCGCTGTAGTCAAGGTCGGCGACCTCATCCGCGTGAAGCTTTGCCATGGCGTTTCCCGCAAAGGTGTAGTTCGCGTGACCGCTCACCGTCATATAATACGCGAGGAACGGTGTGTTGTCGATATAATAATCTATCGTCTGCTCCGCCATTTCAAGGTCAGAGCGCGGCCAATAATAGGTAAGACCGTCAAGTCCGTTTCCGACGGCAAGATATGTGAAGCCGAAGTTCGGATGTGAAAGGTCGCGTCCGTAATAGGTATATGTGTGATTGTGGAAAGCATATACCGTATCGTAGCCGATGGATTTAAATGAGTTGGCGAGGGAGTACGGCCAATAGTTGTCCGCGCTCATCGTCAGGCACTGAGCGGAATTGTAGAAAAGTCCCGTCAGGTTTACATATTCGCCAGTCGCGGTGCTTCCGCCCCAAAGCGAATTATAATAATTTTCGAGCACAAAACCCTCGTTGAGCATTTTATAAAGCGTCGGGAAAAGCTCCTCGGTGACACAAGCGGAGGTGAAGCCCTCAAGGGTCAGGAAAATGAGGTTCTTACCTTCAAAATATCCCGCATACTCATTTTGCTGTGTCGGCGAAACGCTCGAAAAATACTCATGCATTTCGATTATCGTCTCGTCCGTCTCATTTTCAATGAGGGAGTCAAAATCAATGTCAATTACGTTGTAACCGTATTCAACGGGAGTTTCGACCTCATCCGCAGTCGTGCCGTCAAACGAGCCCTCTCCCGTTCCGTCGCCTGTACTCTGCGTGCCTTCCCCGTCTTTAGTTGTGCTGTCGGTTGTCGTACCAGACGATGCCGTTGTCGAGAAGGGGTTGAGGTCGGAGTCGATGCCTATCACATCATCCCCTCCCTGCGGTTCACCCGCGAAAAGATATGTTATATCAAGCCTTGTCTCGGTAAGAACGCCGAAATACCCGATTGACTGCGACGCCGAGAAGGTTTCCTGATAATACATCTTTGCGGTTTCATCCGAGATGACAAGAGCCGTTCCCGTAAGCTGAAAAATCAAGCCGACGATGAACAAAACAAGCTTTACGCGAACAGGTGTGCCGAGGGCGGGTGCGTTTTTGCGTCCCCATATCGAATAGGCGATTACGGGCACAAGCAGAAGAACCACGGAAATTATATTTTTTCCGATGGCAACCAAAGCCTCACGCCAGAAATCCGTGACATCATCCGCAAGACCGAGGGTTGACCAGCGGAAATAGTCCTTGAACTGCCCGAAATAGACTATCTGCACCTCAAAAACAAGCGTTATAAATATTATAAGCGCATATACAATATAGACATTTATCTTTCTCACAAAAAAGGTCGAGAGTATCGTCAGAAAGCATCCGAGCGCGGCGGAAAACAGGATGATATATATGACCGACATCACCCTGAAGCTGTTCTTTGTGCTCATGTATATGGAGACGTGGAACACCAGCTCCATATATATTATCATCACGGGGTACCAATAAAGAAAAGCGCGGTTCCTTCTGAATGTATGCTTCAAAAAATCCTTAAACGATTTGCTGCTATTGTTTGTATGATTATCAAGCCCTGCACGATTTGTGCGGTTAGTGCGGACTCTGCTTCTTTCACCGTTCAATGTACGCCTCCGTATGCTGAAGTAACACGCATGTCAAATGAGATGATTTGCGCTGATGATATTATAGCACGATTTTTGTCGATTGGAACTTAAAATTTGTTAATTTATATTGAAAGAAAAGCACCATTTTATCGGTGCCGCACAAAATAGTATTCCCCAAGGCACAATTCGTTTACACCTTGGGGAACGAGCCAAAGAATGGATGACGCATTCCTTGGATACTATGCTATTTATCGTATGATGTGCTTGATATTATGCCCTCTCCGTTAAAATCAGGCACATATTCGGGGCTGTCAGAGCCGCCGTCCTGCATAAATCCGTTTTTCACGCCTATTTTATCGGCAAACGCGATAACGCGGTCGTATTCCGCGGGCGGCACACGTCCACGCAGCTCAGGCGGCAGGTCATCCCCCGCCCTCGGCGTATATTGGTTCATTATGCTTATGTAAATATTGTCGCCGAAGTGCGAGTGAAGATACGCCGTCACCTCAAGGCTGTCCTCGGTCTGACCGGGGAGCATTAAGTGACGTACAAGCACTCCCCGCGTCATGATTCCGCGCTCAACCGCACCTTTCCCGTCGGAGAACTCGGCGCGTCCTACCTGCCGGTACATCTCATCAAGCGCCGCCGCTGCAACATCGAAATACCCGGCAGTACCCGAATAAGCAAACGACACGCCTGAGGCGACATATTTTAAATCGGGCATATACACATCGACAAGACCGTCGTAGAGCTTCAGCGTCTCAACGCTTTCATATCCGCCTGAATTATATACGACGGGTATTTTCAGCCCGCGTGACTTAGCCCTTTCAAGCGCCAATACGACACCGGGCGTAAAATGGACGGCGGTGACTAGGTTTATGTTGTTTGCCCCCTCTGCCTCAAGCCGAAGGAATATATCGCAAAGCTCAT
>JAJQHI010000050.1 GCA_021199825.1 Bacillota bacterium | reverse complement strand
GCTTGCATATTATATCACATCTACTTCCCCTTTGTCAACGCTTTTTTGATGAAAAAATCAACTTTGTTAAATTTGAACGACAATTCATTCTGAGATGCAATGCAATATGCGCAAATTCAACATTTTTACCCGTCGGATATATCGCGAAGTCGATTCAAAGCATCTCGTAGCCATTTGGAATTGCCACTATCGCGCCTGTATCACACGGCAAAATAATATCGAAGATCTCTGAGCGTACTAAGTTATCCGTTTTATAAATCATCTCAAAGCCGCTTGCAAACGTGACATTTCTCATCTCTGACGAACGATTAACGAGTGTATAGTATGTTACATACCTGCCGCGGCGCCCAAATGCTAAAAATCCGTCTCCCCTGTCGTGTGGGATAATCAGCTCTCCTTCCTTATATGCCGAATTATCACGTCTGACATTGCCGATTTCTCGGAAGCACTCAAGCAGCTCCTCGTTTTCGCGTCCCCATGGGAATGGCATTCTGTTGAACGGATCCCTGTAGCCCTCCATTCCGACCTCATCGCCGTAATAAATCGATGGGATACCCGGAATTGTTGCGTTAATCAGATAAGCAAGCTTGACAAGCTTCACGCCACGCTGATACTGCTCCTCCGTCATTCTTTTGACCGAGAGCTCAGCATTTGTGTATCCGTTCTCACTGTCGCCCGACAGCTCCGTGATAATCCTCGCAGTATCGTGAGTGCCCAAAAGATTCATTACGGCGTGTATTACCTCACGGGGATAATGCTCCCATATTATCTTCAGAGAGTTAATAAGCAGACGCTCATTGCCGCTCGTCAAATATTCAATGAGAGATGACCTTACGGGATAATTCATGACCGAATCAAGCTGGCTACCCAAGAAATACCTGCGTCTATGACCGTACGCGATTTTGCATGACGCGTCCTCCCATACCTCACCTATGACAATAGGGTTATCGTCTCCAACTACCTTAGCCGATTTATGCACTCTTTCAACAAGGCTGTCCACAAAATCATCGGACAGCTCGTCCACAACGTCAAGCCTCCATCCGGCAACACCGTCAGATGTGTATCTGTCAACTACTCCGTCCTCACCGTTGATATAATCAATGTATGTCTCATCTGCGCTGTTCACGCGGGGCAAAATATCTATTCCCCACCAGCACTCGTACTTTTTAGGATACTCATAAAACTTGAACCATTTATAATAGGGGGAATTCGTGTCGCGGAACGCACCACCCTTGCCGTATCTCCCGTAGCGGTTAAAATAAATGCTGTCTGAGCCGGTGTGATTGAATACACCGTCAAATATGACCTTCATGCCGTATTCGTCAGCGGCATCAATCAAGGCGTCAAGTGCCTCCTGACCTCCAACCATCTGGTCAACCGTTTCATAATCTCCCGTATCATATCGATGATTTGAGCGTGCGTCAAAAATCGGTGAAAGATAAATCACCGTAGTCCCGAGTGACGCGATATAATCGAGCTTATCTATAATCCCCCAAAGGTCTCCGCCAAAAAACATATCGTTTGCGACATAGGCACCAGGATACTCCGCGAACTGCGGGATTCCGTTATCCCAGTCGTCATTCATAATGGCATAGCCCTTCGGCTTGCTCTTACCCGAGCGGGAGAACCTGTCAACGAAAATATGATATATAATTCCCCCATAGAAGGAGCGAGGCGCGGGATATTTTCTTTCATATATGGTCAGCGCAAAAGCGCCGTCAGCCCTTTCGTCGCGGCAGAGCATAGGCTCACGGTCGGTCGGCGACTGAATCACGCGGACTCTGCCGTCAGACGAAAAAAATCCAAATTCATAATAAAAAAGCCCCGTTTCAAGTCCGAAAGCGTCAGCCGTTTCCCTCATATCAAGGGTAATCACAAAAATATCCGATGTACCGTCAAACGCGTGCCACTCCATAGGAAACCTTTTTGCTTCCCCGCCGCATTCGCGCCATATATACATCGTCACATCAAACGGGCTCAGCTCACGCGGGAGCGAGAGCTCATATGTTACCTTCTCCCCGCGTCTAAAAGCACCGTAATCAACCTTCTTTATATCATCCTCAGCGCGCCCGTGAAGAAATCTCAAAAGACGCGGTGTCGCGTTAAATTCCATATAATATGACGGGGACACGCAAGCTTCCGAGTTATCGGTTGACGGCAGCTTCCGTGTCCCCTCCCTTCAATTAAAGTGTATTTGCCCCTATCGGCAGTTTAAAATCAATATACGCTCTTGGCGTTCCAAATCTTTTCGGCGTATTCCTTTATGCTGCGGTCAGATGAGAAATAACCGGAACCCGCGATGTTAAGCGCAGATTTTTTCTCCCACACATCCTTGTTCGCGTAATCGGAAAGCGCACGCATATATGTCGATACATATGCGTCAAAGTCCGCAAGACACATATAAGGATCGGACATTCCGTGACCGTAGAGGAAATATCCAACCATGTTCGAGAATTTCTTGCCGTTAAAGCCGACATCAAGTCTGTCAACCGCATCGCGCAGGTTCTTGCTCTGCTGATAGTACTTGATAGACTGATACCCGTTGCGCCACAGGTCATCAACATCCTCGGTGTGAAGTCCGAAAATATAAATATTGTCGTCGCCGACAGCCTCAGCCATCTCGACGTTCGCACCGTCAAGCGTTCCGACCGTGAGCGCTCCGTTTATCATAAACTTCATGCATCCCGTGCCGGACGCTTCCTTGCCGGCAAGCGAAATCTGCTCGCTTATATCAGTCGCCGGAATGATAATTTCAGCAGATGTGACCTTGTAATCCTCAAGATAAACGACTCTCATTCTGTCGCGCAGATAAGGATCCTTTTCAATGTCGGCGGAAAGATTCCAGATGAGATTGATTATGTCCTTCGCGAAATAATATCCGGGAGCCGCCTTTCCGCCGAACACAAATGTGATTGGCGGCAGGTCGCAGTGCGGATTGTTCTTCCACTCGTTATAGAAGGATACAATCTTGAGCACATTCAGAAGCTGGCGCTTATATTCGTGCATACGCTTTACCTGAACATCGAAAATGCTGTCCGTGTCAAGCGCAATTCCCGTCTGCTTTTTATAAAAGTCCGCGAATTTTACCTTATTTTCGTGCTTAATTTCTCCAAGCCTTGCTCTGACGTCAGTCTTTTCCGCGAATGGCGCGAAATCAGCGAGCTTTTCGGAATGAAGCCTGTAATCGCTGCCGATTGTGTCGTCAAGAAGCGATGAAAGCGCGGGATTGGACGTACAGAGCCAGCGCCTGTACGCGATTCCGTTTGTGACATTCGTGAATTTTTCGGGAGTGTACTTGTAGTAGTCGTGGAATACGGTTTCCTTGAGTATTTCCGAGTGAAGCGCGGAAACACCGTTGACCTTGTGCGACGCGACAACGGAAAGGTTCGCCATTCTGACCTGACCGTAGCTGACAATAGACATGCGCGTAATGCGCCCCCAGTCACCCGGATAAGCGTTCCAAAGATCCTCGCAGAAGCGGCGGTTGATTTCCGTGATTATCATGTGTATTCTCGGAAGCTTGAAGCGGAACAAATCCTCGCTCCACGTTTCAAGCGCCTCAGGCATGACAGTGTGGTTTGTGTATGATGTGACCTTCGTCACAACATCCCATGCGTCCTCCCACGAATAATCGTAATCGTCAAGAAGGATTCTCATCAGCTCAGGAACGACAAGCGCCGGGTGCGTATCGTTTATGTGAATCGCAACCTTGTCGGCAAAATTATCAAGCGTACCGTAAGCGGAAAGATGATCCATGAAGACACTCTGGAGCGATGCCGAAACGAGCACATACTGCTGCGTCAGCCTGAGCTGCTTACCCTCAGTATGCTCATCAGACGGATAAAGCACCTTTGTTATCACCTCGGCGCTTGTGTTCTGCTGCATTGCGCGGATGTAGTCTCCCTGTGAGAAAAGGTTCATGTTGAAATCATTGTTGACTCCCCTTGCGCGCCAAAGACGAAGCGTATTTACCGCCTTTGTTCCTGCGCCGGAAATCATCATATCATACGGTATAGCCTGAACCTCGGTGTAGTTTTCAAGCACAGCATGGCACTTTCCGTCCTCACCCCATGTTTCATTGACGTGTCCGTCAAGCTTCACAGTTATCGCCTTATCTGAGCGCTGAACAAGCCAGCATTCGCCGCCCGGCAGCCATGTGTCGGGAAGCTCCACCTGCTCGCCGTCAACGATTTTCTGCTTGAAAAGACCATATTCGTAAAGCAGCGAATATCCCTTTGCAAAATATCCAAGCGTTGTAAGCGAATCCATAAAGCAGGCAGCCAAACGTCCGAGTCCACCGTTTCCGAGCGCCGGATCAGGCTCCTCCTCGTAAATCTCGTCAAGCGAAATTCCCATATCGGAAAGAACGGCTGAATATTCATCGGTCAATCCGAGATTATAAAGATTTGTCTTGAGCGAGCGTCCGAGCAAAAACTCCATGCAAAGATAAACGATTCTCTTTTGATCGGACTTTTTCTCGTCGATTTTGAAATCGGATCGCATCGAGGTGAGCCTGTCCTTCACCGTCAAAACCGTCGCCTGATAAATCTGTGACTTCGTCGCGTCCTTCGAGGTCATATTGAAATACCTCGAAAGCTTCCCCTCTATAGCAGCCTCAATTTCCTGCTTTGTCATCTTGTCTTTAGCCATATAAATATATAATACCCCCTTAAGTATAAGTCGTTATCCGATAAGCCCCTCGTAAAGACTCATGTATTTTTCGGCGGATGCTCCCCAAGAAAAATCCGTCTTCATCGCGCGGCGCATAAGAGATGTCCAGCGCTTCTTGTCGCGGTACACAGACGTTGCGTAGCGCATCGTATAAAGCATATCGTGAGCATTGTAATTTGAGAATGTGAAGCCTATTCCCTCATTCGTGAACTCGTTATAGGGAGTTATCGAATCGGAAAGCCCGCCCGTCTCACGCACAATCGCCACGGCACCATAACGCGACGCTATCATCTGAGAAAGCCCGCAGGGCTCGCTCTGCGAGGGCATTAAGAACATATCCGCGCCCGCGTATATCTTCTTTGAAAGAGACTTGTTGAACTGAAGACTCACGGCAACCTTTGAAGGATACCTGTGAGACAGATTCGTGAAAAACTCCTCGTAAGCGTAGTCTCCTGTTCCGAGAACAACAAACTGTACATCGTCTCCGAGGTATTCCTCAATCACGCGCTCAACAAGGTCAACGCACTTGTGCTTAACAAGACGCGAAATCATAGCGACAATGGGCGTATCGGGATTTTCCTCAAGCCACATTATGCGATGAAGCTCCGTCTTGCACTCATGCTTGCCCGAATAAGCCTTAGCCGAGAAATTCTTCGCAATCTCAGAATCCGTTTCGGGATTATAATAGTCAAAGTCAATTCCGTTTATAATTCCGGAAAGCTTGTCCTTATAAAGTCTCAGGACATGGTAAAGTCCGTGCGAATAAAACTCTGTCTGAATTTCCTCCGCGTAGTGCGGCGAGACCGTCGTAACGGCATCGGCGCATACAATAGCGCTCTTCGTTAGATTTATGTCGCCGTCATATTCGACAACACCCCTTACGTTCGTGCCAAGACCGAATACGTCGCCGAGAATTTCCGTGCCGTAAACGCCCTGATACTCAATATTGTGAATTGTATATACAGCCTTTACTGCACGATACCTTCCGTCACCGCCGTAAAGCGTACGAAGATAGAGCACCGCTGAGGCTGTCTGCCAATCGTTGCAGTGAAGCACATCGGGGAAGAAATCTACCCTGTGCATAAGGTCAAGGATTGCGCGCCCGAAGAAAGCAAACCTCTCCCCATCGTCAAAGCTCCCGTAAAGCGACGGGCGCTTGAAATAGTATTCGTTATCGATAAAATAGAAGGTTACACCCTTATATTCGTATGAATAAATTCCGCAGTACTGCGTTCTCCAAGCAAGTCTTACGGTAGTCTCACACTCTCTTTTCATGTCACGGCGATACTCGTCCGAGACAGAGCCGTAAAGCGGCATTACAACACGAACATCCGCATCAGGATACTTTTCCTTGATTGCAGCCGGGAGCGACCCCAAAACATCGCCAAGTCCGCCGCTCGCGGCAAACGGAAGCGCCTCAGAGCCCGCATAAAGAATCTTCATTTCCGTCTCTCCTCAAAAAATATTTTTTTATGTTACCTAATTACATCATACCGCAGGTGGAAAGTACAATCACAAGCTGATTAATCAAAATTTGAGCAATCATTATTTGATCAATCAATATTTGATTGTATCACCTGACAAATCCGACGGCACACGCCGCCAACACTATTTTACCACAAAGCGTGCCTCTTTGCAAGTTTTTTTGAAAATCCAAAAGACCGGTGTGTCACACCACTCATGATTTAACAAAAGTACACAACAGCTGCGTAAATAACCCGCACAGCACGATTCTCTACATTTCGTAAATACATGCGCTTCACGACTTGACTATCACGCTGTGCGCGATGATAGTCAATATGCCTCAAAAACATACGCTTCACGACTTGCCTATCGCGCTATGCGCGACAGGCAATATGCCTTAAAATCACGCACTCCACTGTAAATATCTGATTCAAATCTGCGATTTGAATCAGATATTTACCGACTTGACTATCGCGCTATGCGCGATAGTCAACGTCACAACATCCTTCCCTTCGGAACGTAAATCGGCATAGTCTTGGCGCTGGAAAGAACCGTTCTGTCGCGCACCACGACGTCCTTGTCCGTCAGAACATAGTTGAGGGTGACGTTTTCCCCGGTGAAGGTGTCCTGGAACAGTATCGAGTTTTTCACCGTCGTCTTCTTCCCAATTTTAACACCGCGGAAAAGAATCGAGTTTTCAACCGTTCCCTCAATCACGCAGCCGTCAGCGATAAATGAGTTTTTCACCGTTGAGCCGTTGATGTACTTTGTAGGCGGCGAATTACGTACCTTCGTGTAAATAGGACGCTGCTTTTCGCGGAATAGCTCGCGCCTTACCTCAGGACGTGAGATAAGCTCCATCGAATGGTCGAAATAGTCCGTCATAGACGAGATAACTGCAAAATACCCGTCGTATCTATATACGCGAAAGTTCGCGTGACCGATATTCTTCGATATGATGTCGCGGTTCATGCTCACAAAGCCATGCGCTATCGCGTCATATACCATTGTCTGAAGATACGTGCGGCTCATGACGAGTATGTTGAGCGAAATATCAGCCTCACCCGAAAAATTCGTCGGATATGACATTACATCCGTAATCTCACCACGCTCATTTGAGCTGATAAGCGTATTTATGCGCGCCTGCTCCGTGGTCAGAGTTGCATGCTTGACAGCCATGGTAATGTCGGCGCCGCTTTCTATGTGGTCGTTGATTATATCGTTTAAATCGATATTGCATATTACGTCGCAGTCCAAAAGCACCACATAATCGTCCGTCATGTGTGATATCGCGTCGTTAATACCCTTGAGCGCTTCAAGGCGCGTATCATAAGAGGCACTCATGTTTGTCGCGAAAGCGGCAACATAAGGCGGGAAAAGCTTAATGCCTCCGCGTGCGCGCGCGAGATCCCAGTCCTTGCCCGTTCCGAGATGGTCCATCAGGGAATGATAGTTATAATGAGTGATAACGTTCACGTTTGTTATCCCTGAATTGACCATATTGGAAAGCGTGAAGTCAATGAGCCTGTACCTGCATCCAAACGGAACGGACGCGAGGGTACGCATTCTCGTAAGCTCCGAAATGTTGGAGTCATGTATGTTTGAAAAAATAATTCCTGCAGCAGACATCTTATTTATCCCCCTTCGATTA
>JAJQHI010000233.1:2242-7795 GCA_021199825.1 Bacillota bacterium | reverse complement strand
ACGCTGTAGTTTACAGACTATGTAATTTACAGCGGGCAGTCCCTGCTTAAATTTATATTTTTATAGGGAAAGGAGCATTTCGGGCGCGAATGCCGTCACATTCGGTATTTTCGGCTCAAAGAGCAAAGACGAAAGATGAAATTTTCGGAATCGTTCCGCACAACGTCTCATGACACCGACAGGACCGGTGTTGTACGCACAGCGGCACTTTTCAGATATATGCAGGAAACCGCATTTTATCACCTTCAGACGGTCAGACCTTCATTTGATGACCTGAAGGATGAGGGAAAGGCGTATTTGCTTTCAAGGAGCAAAACGCAGATATATGAGGATATACGTCATCCCGAAACGATACGCTTTGAGACATGGGCGTCAAATGAATGTGCCGGGATAAGCTTTGACCGTTGCTACCGCGCATATATAGGCGACAGGCTTGTCATGGAAAGCGAGGGAATTTGGATACTCTATAATTTCCGTGAGCGCAAAATTGAAAGAGTGGGCGACAACCTGAAAAACTATGAGCTTTTCGACTCGCTCAATCTGGAGCTCCCGCGCCGCCTGAAAATCCCCGAAGGACGTGCCCTTTCACTGCAGGGGGAGCGGACGTTTGAATACGCAGACATCGATGTAAACGGACACGTCAATAATTCCGTTTACCCTGATATGCTCTCGAATTTTATCCCTGAGGTGAGGGTTGGAAACGCCCATATCGCCTCGATATATATCAATTACAGCAATGAATGCCGCCTTGATGAGACAGTTCACGTTTATAGATGCGGCGGCGACGGAGAATGGTATTTCCGCACGATAAAGCCTGACGGGAAAACAAACGTTGAGGCAAAAATTATAACGGAATGATGACGGGATACGCTTCCGTCATAACGGAAAATAACGAGCTTTTCAGGCTCATATCGGTGTGGCTCACGGATGAGGGGTATTCTGTCTCGCACACCGGCTCACTGAATCCGGGCGAGCTATGCTTATATGACGCCGATTATATGAACGAAAACGAGCCCCCATACGCAGACGGCGCAATTTACATTGCCGACGGGGCGGGGGCTGATAAAATAAAAAATATTTTACCCGACGCAAAAATATTGTCCCGCCCGTTTACAAGGGCGGAGCTTTTGGAGGCTGTGTCTGAGTATGCTGAACCCTCAAATGACAAATTCGCGCTTGACGCGGGAGGGCAGAGGCTTTGGTACGGCAAGCTTTCCCTGGCGCTCACCGATAAGGAATGCCGCATGGCGGACGCGCTCATAAAAAAGCGTGGGACAACGGTGACGCGGGAGGAGCTATACGAAATTGCGGGGAGCGACCGCGCGCCGTTGGGTGACACTAAAGCTACAAACGCGCCTGATGTGTATATATGTTTGCTCCGCCGCAAAATATCAAAGGCGTTTGGGATAAACCCCATCGTCACAGTCAGGGGCGTCGGGTACATGTTCGCCGAATAAAAATTTTTAGTTATTGATATAAAGCAACGGAGGAGAATATATGCCGCGTGACAAGATGACTGAGGGTCTTTCCGCCCTTGGCGGCAGCAAAACCGAATACAAACGCGATTACGCGCCTGAGGTGCTTGAAACGTTTGAAAACAGACATCAGGAGAACGATTACTTTGTAAAGTTCAACTGCCCTGAATTTACGAGCCTTTGCCCGATTACGGGACAGCCCGACTTTGCCAATATATATATATCATATGTGCCGAGCGTACGGATGGTTGAGAGCAAATCGCTCAAGCTCTATCTTTTCAGCTTCCGCGACCACGGAGATTTCCACGAGGACTGCGTGAACGTAATAATGAAGGATTTAATCAAGCTGCTTGACCCCAAATACATAGAGGTGTGGGGTAAATTTACCCCGCGCGGAGGCATTTCGATTGACCCGTACTGCAATTACGGCAAGGCGGGTACAAAATGGGAAGAGGTCGCGTGGGACAGACTCTCACATCACGAGATGAATCTGTGAGGATCCAATATTAAAAATCAAAAAATCGATATGTGCCGACAAAACCAAAGGAAAGGAGCTCGCCGAAATGAAGGAATTAATAAATCCAAACGACAAATACAAAATGAACTGGATTAAGGATGGCTTCGAATGGGGACTTGCAAAATGCCCCGGCGGTATTGACTGCGCATATTCACACCGAGAAGAGGAGGGGGTAATATGCGAGCGATTTGTCTTTACAAACAAGTCATCAAAGCATATATTCACCTCACTGAAGGACATTTCAATATACGCGCCGTTTAATGACAGCTACACAAGCGCTGACGTGTGCCGTACAAGCCGCTGCCATATGCATATATTCTGCGGAGGTGAGGTGTCATATGTGATGGCTCTGCGAATGGGCGGCGAGGCACCTCATCTGGGATTGGTTTTGACTGAGGGCAGTCTTGGCGGCTACAGTATTGAAAGGGATTTTAAAAAATCGAGCAACGACAGGGGCGCTCTGATTCTTCATCCGTCTCCCGCCGTTTTTGCCCCGAATGAAAAAATGATTATAGAGTGGAAGCTGTTCTGGCACGGCGGTCGTGATGATTTTTATGATAAGCTGCCTTTTATTAACCCTAAGCATATAGCGGTCGAAGCCGAGAATTACGTTTTATTCAAAGGTGAGGAAATATCCATAAAAATAAAGCCGTCATTTGATTTCAAAACGGCTGTGATAACAAAAAACGGCGCGAACGCGGATTTTACTTTGGAAAACAGTCTTATAGTGCTCCGTGAAACGGCATATTTTGTCGGAGAGACAAGATATGATATTGACGTTGACGGAGTTAAAACATATTTGAATATTTACGTTCACGAGGAACCGAACGCGCTTGCGCTTTCACGCTGTCGGTTTATAGTGAAAAACCAGCAGTACCGCAAAGCGGGTGACCCCCTTGACGGCGCGTATCTCGCTTACGATAACGAGGAGGAGCATTGTGTTTACCGTGAGGAGAATGATTTCAACTCGGCACGTGAGCGCGTGGGAATGGGTCTTCTCATCGCGGAGTATTTGAAAATACGCAGGGACGCGGAGCTGTATGACAGCCTGCAGAAGTACGCCGAATATGTAAAGCGCGAGCTTTTTGTTGAAAAAACGGGCGAAATCACAAATGATTATATGCTCGACAACGGATATAAGCGCCTTTACAATTATCCGTGGTACAGCCGATTTTTTATAGCTATGTACCGCCTGACGGGTCTTTTGGAATATCTTGATTATGCGTATAAGGTCATGAGGTCATTTTATGCCCAAAACGGTGCACATTTTTACGCTATAGATATACCGATATGCGAAATTTTGGGCTCACTGAAAAGTGAGGGGATGTCAGATGAGTATAACGAGCTCTTGTCAAGCTTTATCGAGCATGGAGACGCCATAATAGAAAAAGGGCTGAGCTATCCTGCGCATGAGGTAAATTACGAGCAGAGCATTGTCGCGCCCGCGGCAGATATACTCCTGCAGCTTTACGAGCTTACGTCCGATAAAAAATACTTGGACGGCGCAAAAATACAGCTTGAGGTGCTGGAAATGTTCAACGGCTTGCAGCCTGATTATCATCTGCATGAAGTCGCGATACGTCACTGGGACGGATATTGGTTCGGAAAGTACAGGCTTTACGGCGATACCCTCCCGCACTATTGGAGCGCGCTTACGGGAAATGTGTACGAGAGATACGGCATACTTGCCGGGAATGAGGAATATACGAAAAAAGCCGAGAAATCTCTGCGCGGAGTGCTGCCGCTTATATTCCCAAACGGACGCGCCTCCTGCGCGTATATATACCCCGTTTCGGTAAACGGAATCAGAGGCAAGTATTATGACCCGTACGCGAACGACCAGGATTGGGGCTTGTATTTTTACTTAAGACATCTAAATCAGAAGATTCTTGACGCGAATGAAGCCTGAATATATTTGTATGAACTGGAAATACGTATTATTTTATGACTCGGCAAAATGCGATGATTGTACGGAAGGAATCTTTTTGGAATAAATGAAGAAGCTTGATTATAGTATGGCTCATGAGTACAGCAATAATCATAAGCCTGAATTAGAGAAGGATTCCGTTTGCGGATGCTTCCATTGCCTTAGGATTTTTAAACCGTCCGAAATAGAGGACTGGATAATTGCAGACAATGAGTGCGACCGACGCGGAACCGCTATATGTCCATATTGCGGAGTTGATTCGGTAATCGGGGAATCCTCCGGGTATCCAATAACTGAAAAATTTTTATCCGAGATGCACAGCGTATGGTTTTCAAATGACGCTACGTGAAGCAATGATTTAATCCTTGCAGATGTGCACGTCCATTTGATTATACGCCATCTCAACGCCGTGGTCCTTGAAGGTTTCACGGACGCGCTCGTTCATGTTGAATTTAACGTCCCAGTAGTTCTCGCTTTTGCACCAGACCCTGACCGTATATTCAATGTCTGAGGCGTTATACGCAGTAAGGCGCACCATGGGCGAGGGAGTTAAAAGTATATGTTCATCCGCGTTTATCGCGTCGATAATCGCCGCCTTGACATCCTCCGTCTGCGAATTATATGAGGCGGTAAACGTGAAGTCTACACGGCGCTCCGACTCTTTGCTGTAGTTTTTCACGGAAGCCGCTGTTACATCCGCGTTTGGAATGTTTATGACAATGTTGTCGGGAGTATTCAAAGTCGTATAAAAAAGCCCGACGTTTTTGACCGTTCCCGCTTTGTCGGAAATGTCAACGTAATCGCCGACGCCCAAGGGCTTTGTCACGAGAAGCGTTATGCCCGAAAATAGATTTGACAGGATATTCTGAATGGAAAGAGAAAGCGCCAATGTGACAACGCTCAGAAGGGCTACAAGCGACGTAGTCTCGATGCCGAGAGTGTCGGCGACTATTATAATGACGAGCGCCCAGAGCAATATTTTTGCGCCTGTGCGTATAAATCCGCTGACGGTTTTGTCTATTTTGGTTGAGCGGTCAAGCATTTTCCCGATTATGGTGTTGAGAATGCGCACGACAACAGCGCATAAGGCAAGAGTCAAAAGCACACGGAGAAGCCCTCCGACTGTCAGCGAACCGATGCCGTAGTTTAGTATATTTTGAATTGAATCAAGCATTGCAATGTCCCCCCTGTAAGATTTGTGAGTCATTATTGTACCATTCGGTGGTTAGTTTGTCAAGTGCCGAGCCGAGGTTAGGGAGAGGGGAAAATAAACATAAAATCATGGTGTGCACCGGAAATGAGGTTTACATTGAGTACTGTAAAATCTGAATACCTTCCCGCGGGGGAGATAATAAACACGCACGGGGTAAGGGGGGTGGTCAAGGCAAGGTCGGACTGCGACAGCCCGAAAATTCTATCATCCCTGAAAAAAATATATTTAAAGTGCGGCGACACATATGAAATGCATGAGGTCAAGTCAGCATCAATTCAAAAAGGCTTTGTTCTCCTTAGTCTTTCGGGAGTTGACGATATAGATTTGGCGTTATCGCTCAAGGGAAAAGCAATTTATGCCGAAAGATGCGAGCTTGAGATATTTCTCGGTGAGGGTGACAGATTTATAGCTGACCTTGTGG
>JAJQHI010000233.1:0-2232 GCA_021199825.1 Bacillota bacterium | reverse complement strand
GGCTTCCTGTCATTCACGCCGACACTAAGGAAAAGCTCGGCGAGCTGTCCGAAATATTCAACGTCGGCGCGTCTGACATTTACGTCATAAATACGCCGTCGGGAGAGCGCATGATGCCGGCGGTGCCCGAATTTGTAACTGAAATAACGGACGACGCAATTTTCGTGCGCCCGATTGAGGGGATGCTTGACTGAGGTGAGATTTGACATAATGACACTCTTCCCCGAAACTGTGCGCGCCGTGCTCGATTCGAGCATAACGGGACGTGCGCAGAACGCGGGGATAATAGAGATTAACACATATAACATACGCGACTTTACGCATGACAAGCACCGCCGTGTGGACGACACGCCATACGGCGGCGGGCGAGGAATGCTTATGATGCCTGATCCCGTATGTGAGTGCTGGGACTATGTGATGAGCACCGTTCCCGCGGGAAAAAGGACTCATACCGTTTATATGTCGCCAAAGGGGCGCGTGCTGACGGAAGAAAAGGCACATGAGCTTTCCATAGAATACGACGACATCATCATTCTCTGCGGACATTATGAGGGCGTTGACAGGCGCGCACTCGATATAATCGCTGACGAGTACATTTCAATTGGCGATTATGTCCTCACGGGCGGCGAGATGCCGGCGTGCATTTTGGTTGACGCGGTGTCAAGGCTTATTGACGGAGTGCTCGCCGACCCCGAATGCTATGAAAACGAGAGCCTTTCCGTGGATGAGGAGGAAGGGCAGCTTCTCGAATATCCGCAGTATACAAGACCTCCTGTTTTTCGCGGGCGGGCGGTGCCTGAGATTTTGCTTTCGGGCAATCATGAAAAAATAAACGAGTGGCGTCGTGAGGCTTCACTTATAGATACGCAGAAATTCAGACCTGATTTGTTGGAAAAGAAAAATTGACGAAAAGGAGGAGAGCGCTTTGTCAGACAGAAAGGGCGGCATAATATCAAAGGTTTTTTCTTCATATGACACGCTTGAGAGCGCATGGGAGCATGGCGTGATTTACGGCGCTGTGTCGTCTGTTTTTGCATCCGCTCCGATGCGAAAGCTTCGCATATCTATGTCACGCTCGCTTGAGGGAAGCCTTCTCGTCAGATTTTTTTCGTATGTCTGCGGACTTCTCTCTGATGTGACTCTTCGCACATACGGTGTTTTCATCTTTTCGTCAGGGCTTTATTCGGCAGTTGTATACGCGATAAAGTATGTGTCGTCCTCGCTCACGGCTGAGCTTGACGCTCTGATTACGGGAGTGCTTTTGATGATTCTGTCACTTCCGCTGCTCTTCTCGTCAAAAACCCTCGCTCACGCGGCGGCTGACAGCAGAATAGGCTCATTTGTCGCCTTTGATATGCTTGGTTTTTGGCGTGACGGCATCGCAGAACGAGAGTCAGCTCATGACAGGGGAGATGTCGCCATGCTTTTGGGACTTTTGGTGGGGCTTTCAACATTTTATTTCGATGCTGCCGTTGTTTTGCTCTCTCTGTTGATTCTCTTGCTTGTATTTGTGGTCTTTTCACGCCCTGAGGCTGGCGTAATAATCCTGTTCGCCTTCTTTCCGCTGATGAGTGAGGCGTTTGCCTGCAGCGCGCTTCTGATGATATTTGCGTCATACGTTTTCAAGCTTGCCAGAGGTCGCAGAACGCTCAAATTTGATATAGTCGATGCGATATTTTTGATATTCTCCCTTCAGCTTCTGATGGGCGCTGCCGTGAATTACGGAGCCGGAACGTCATATACGGGGAATTATACATATGCTTTTTTCACACTTGCCTATTTCCTTATAAAAAATCTTATGACGGATGACAAATGGCGAATGAGAATGATGCGCTCTGCCGTGTTCGGAGGGTGCATTTTGGCGGCGGTGGCGCTGCTACATAAGCTTTTTGACATTGAGAGCCTTCCTCTTGACGGAATAGGCTCAAGCGTTCTTGCATCAAGAATCGAGCTCTTCGAAAGCATTCTTTCCTCCGCCGAGGCGCTCGCACCCTATATGACGGCGATGATGATAATTATGGCGGCGTATATCGCTCAGCGCGGCGGCAGCACGGCGTTCACGGCATTATTCATTGCGGCGGCAGCGGCAGCGGCGGTGCTCATGGGCTCCCGCGGCGTATGGCTCGGAATCCTTTTCGGTGTTTTCGCGCTTTTTATAATAGCGGGCAAAAGGTTTATTTTAGCGCCCACAATCGCGATAGCGGCGCTTTTTGCGGCGTCACTGATATTTGA
>JAJQHI010000236.1 GCA_021199825.1 Bacillota bacterium | reverse complement strand
GGGACCGTTACAGGTGTGGATACACTTGAAGCCGAAACGGAGGAGCTGACAGAATAGACGTGCTCTGAAGTCTTCACTTTTATTCCTTCAGGATTCGTTGACTCTCTTGGATACATGGGACGGGGAATGCTCGGCATATTCCTCGTTATGGCTGTAATAATTATAGCGACAATGCTTTGCGATAAGCTTTTGCCGCAGAAAAAGAAAAAAGACGACTGAAGCCGGTCGCCAAAAGGAGGAACTGTTTTTAATAGATGATATTTTATAACAAGACGCAGGACGAAGCGCTTCATGAGCTGAAAACCGATGCCTCGCACGGTCTTGGGGGCGATGAGGCTTCGGCACGTCGTGAGCGGTACGGTGAAAACAAGCTGCGCGAAAAGAAAAAGAAAACACTTCTGTCGCGCTTTTTGGCACAGTTTTGCGACGCGATGATACTCATTCTTCTCGCGGCTGCCGTGATTTCGTTTGTGATTGCGTGCATTGAGGGTGAGCCCTCAGAGTTTTTTGAGCCGATTTTGATTTTGCTTGTTGTTGTCGTAAACGCGGTTCTCGGCGTTATGCAGGAGAGCAAGGCGGAGCGGGCGCTTGACGCCTTGAAAAGCCTTTCCGCGCCTCATGCCCGCGTTATAAGGGATGGTGAGGAGACGATAGTGGATGCCGTGGACTTGGTTCCCGGCGACATTATCAATCTTGAGGCAGGAGACTTTGTGCCGGCGGACGCGAGAATTTTACATTCATCGAGCCTGAAGTGCGAGGAATCGGCGCTCACGGGCGAATCCGTTCCGTCGGAAAAGGACGCTGACTTTGTAGGCGACGAAAAAACGCCGCTCGGCGACCGAGTGAATATGGTATTTTCGGGATGCTCCGTCTCATACGGCACGGCAACGGCTGTTGTCACGGCTACCGGAATGGAAACCGAAATGGGACGAATCGCAAATCTCCTCGAAAACGAGGAGGACGACGAAACACCTCTTCAGAAAAAGCTTGCGGATCTCGGAAAAATTCTCGGTGCTGTCGCCCTTGTCATATGCGCCGTGATATTCGTTATCGGCTTGGCGAATGACATGGAGCCGATTGAGATATTCATGACTGCCGTGTCGCTTGCGGTGTCGGCAATCCCTGAGGGGCTTCCCGCAACAATTACCGTTGTGCTTTCGCTCGGTGTACAGCGAATGGTGAAGAAAAACGCCATCATACGCCGCCTGCCCGCTGTTGAAACGCTTGGCAGCGCGTCTGTCATATGCTCGGATAAAACAGGTACGCTCACACAAAACCGCATGGTCTTGGTTAAGGCGTACGCTGACGGTGGAGAGGGCGAGGTTGCCGTTGACGACAAATGCCCGCCTGAAATATCGAAGCTTTTGATGCTCGGAACGCTCTGCAGCAACGGAAGCGTGACATTTCATGATGGGGAGGTCAAGCATATAGGCGACCCGACCGAAACCTCAATAGTCTACGCCGCCCATCAAAACGGTATGGACAAGGACGATTTGAACGCCGAATATCCGCGCCTTGCGGAAATTCCGTTTGATTCTGACAGAAAGCTCATGACGACAGTGAACCGAATCGACGGTAAAAACGTTGTCATAGTCAAAGGTGCGTTTGACGTTATGGCTGAAAGGTGTGTGGATGGTGACCTTAAAGCTGCTGAGAGGCTGACAAATTCGATGAGTGAGAGCGCGCTGCGCGTGCTTGCCGTAGGATATAAGGTCATAGATGAGGTGCCTGAGGTTCCCGAATCAAATGAGCTTGAATATGGGCTTACGTTTGCGGGACTTCTCGGTATGATAGACCCGCCCCGCCCAGAGGCAAAGGAGGCTGTGAAGCTTTGCCGCCGCGCCGGAATACGTCCCGTTATGATAACGGGCGACCACATTGTCACGGCAACGGCAATCGCAAAGGAAATCGGAATATTCCGCGAAGGCGACCGTGCGGTAACGGGTGCCGAGGTTGACGCCATGACGGACGGAGAGCTTGACGCGCAGGTTGAGGGAATCTCAGTTTATGCGCGTGTTTCGCCCGAAAATAAAATCCGCATAGTCAAGGCGTGGCAAAGGAAGGGTCAGATTGTTTCCATGACAGGTGACGGCGTGAACGACGCGCCCGCGCTCAAAGCGGCTGACATTGGATGCGCCATGGGCGTGACGGGAACGGATGTTGCTAAGGGTGCCGCCGACATGACGCTGACGGACGACAACTTTGCAACAATCGTTGACGCTGTTCGGGAGGGAAGAGGCATTTACTCGAACATAAAGAAGGTTGTCGGGTATCTGCTCGGAACGAATATCGGAGAGGTTATCACTGTATTTTTGGCTATGCTCCTCTGGCATAAAACTCCCCTTATTTCAACGCAGCTGCTCTGGATAAATCTCGTCACAGACGGATTCCCCGCAATAGCGCTTGGAGTTGAGCCTCTTGACGACGATGTGATGGACGCAAAGCCGAAGCCGAAGGATGAGGGGATATTCGCAAACGGATTTGGCATTCGTATTGTGCTTCAGGGCATAATGATAGGAATTTTGGCGCTTTCGGCGTTTTATATCGGCGAGGCTGAGATGGGAACGCTTGCTGGCGGACAAACGCTTGCGTTCATGGTGCTCGCGCTCATTCAGATAGTGCAGGCGTTCAACATGAGGTCAGAAAAATCGCTTTTCAAAATTGGACCTTTCTCCAATCGTTCGCTCAACGGTGCGGCGCTTCTCTCACTCGCTCTTGTTTTGCTTGTGCTCTTTACGCCGATAAACACAATATTCGGTCTTGTGTATCTCACCCCGAAGCTTTATCTGATAGGTGCAGCGCTTATTATAGTGCCGCTTGTCCTGACAGAAATAATAAAGCTCGTATCTCACATAGCCAAGAAAAAATAAAGGGAATTATCCCGACAGAAAAATGCGTGCCCGACCGCGGCACGCATTTTATATTGGCTGATACAATAGTGCTGCTTATTCGCAGAGTCCCTCGCATCCCTCAATTACAAGTGAAAATGAAAGTCCCGACCCGCAGGCGTACAAATCGTAGTCCGCGTCAAACTGCAAATAAAATGTCACGCTCTCAAACGTGAAGACCTCGCTAACGTCGTCGGCAAGCTTTCTCTCGTCCTTGCCGTTTCGGCATCCGTAAAGCGCACCGACACCGTTGACATATTCGGCAAGGTAAAGCGCGTACCCGTCGTGCGTGATATAGACAGCTTCAACGTCCTCCGCAATCTCCGTTTCATGACCGCTTTTCGACGCATAAATCAATGTGCCCTCACTGTTTATATAGTATACGGCATCCCCGCTCGGCAAAATGGCAAACTCCGATACGTCAGACCCGATTTCAGTCACGCTCTCAATGCTCCCGACAGACACCATATAAAGCGTATCGTGCTTTTCGTAAACGGCGCACTCCCCGTCATCTGATACCCCGCAGCACGTGACAGATGCGGCGATTCTGGTCGCTTCATATTCACCGTCAATGTAATATATGTTGTTCTCCTCGTCAATATAAAATAAATCCGAAAAAGTGACGTTTGAGGTTGTGTAGGCAAAGATCGAATACTCGGACGCAAATCCTGTGCGTACGGCAGTACAGTCACCGAGAGGCTCTCCCTTTGACAGCAAAAGCTTTGTTTTCTCATTCTTTTTTGATATATAGCAGTATGTTACCCCATCGTAGCTATAGATCATTTCGGTGTTGTCGGAGTTGAAAAGCATGTCCCTGTCTGCTCCGGCTGCAATTTTTTCAGCGTTTCCTTTTTTATCTGAAACGTATATCCCGCCCGTCACATTGTCGTATAGGTATATATATTTCGCGGAGTTTGAAACCGCGAACGGTACCTTGCTTGCGCTCACGTCAAGCGCCGAGGACTCCCCGTCCGAATAAATATAAATGGAGCTTGATTCGCCGCCGTTTCCTTTGTAGATAACAGTTTTGCCGTCAGGGGATGCCGCCAATATATCTGCAGAGACCCCTTCGGAAATAAGAGTGCTTTCCTTTTCCGATATACTGTATATATAAAGCTCTCCGTCTGCCTCCGTATATGCAAAAATCCCGCTTTTATATGAGGAAACGCCGCTCTCAAAGCTGTCCGTCACCTCTGTTACTCCATGGGACTCAACTGCATATAAGGTCTCCCCGTCAAGATAAAAGCTGACGCCTCCGTCCCCGATGGTAGATAAAAGACTTACCTCTTTGGTAACAGCAATATCCCCCGCAGTTTTCTCGTCGTACATGAATATAACCTCGCCGTCGGAGGATGTCCACGCGCTGATCGTGTGATTTCCCGATGAGAGAGAGTATATTATAACGGCGCAAATCGCCGTTATCGCCGCAATTATCACGATTATGATAAGTACGGTGACTAAGACGGTTAATGCGCGGCTTTTCGGTTTCGGTTCGTAAATGTACCGCTCATTTGGATTTTCCGCCGCGTACGCTGCCGCAGACATGAAGCCATTGTCTGTGGCTTTGATTTGCGTACTTTTGCGCTCGTCCTCATATGTGCGCACTTCACGCTTTTCGGCAGCGTTTTGACGCTCGCCGCCCTCCGTGAGCTTTCGCCCGCACGACACGCAAAAAAGCGTGCCGTTATGATTTTGAACCCCACAATATGGACATTTCATGGCTGCTGTCTCCTTTGCTGAAATATAAAATTACGGCGCACCGCATCGTGCACCGTATATATTATATCATAAATTTAGCGCTGCACCGCAAATATTCGATTCAAATCTACGATTTTAATCGAATATTTGACAGACTTGAGGAATGGGCACAGCCCATTCCTCAATGTCTTATTATATCACAAATTTAGCGCTGCACCGTGAATATTTTGCGCGAATCTATGATTCGTGCAAAATATTCATCTAACAACGCCCAAACCAACATCAAGGAGTTGATTTTTGGCGGCGTATACAGTATAATATACATGAGTAATTGCTCCTGACCGATTTGCGGTGTGCTGTGCGCGCAATATGCAGTGACGGACAAGGAAAGATATGAATATAAGCAGGAACGCACAGGGATAATTAGCAGGGATAATTATAAGAAGGCGGAATAGAAGGTTATAATAAACCATGCAGCTGAATGAATGGGAAAAAGAAAACGGAATTAAGTATAGCCCCGCATTTTTGGACTGGTACGAAAGCAGCGTGCAGTGTCTCGATAAACTGCTGATGTCGGATTCAATGGAGGACATACGCTCTTTTCTTCCGGAACACCCGGAGCGGAAACGGGCTTACTGGCATAAGGTCTGGGACAGCGGCGCGGATTTGAACTTTTTATCGGAGAACGAAGATGGACACAAAGAAAATTCATGAATTTGCTCTCCACTGGTATGCTCTTTTTGCTGATGAAACCACGACCGGTTATCAACTGTGCGATGATACTTCGTTTGCGGATTCCTGCTTTTCCTTTGGATTTGAAATGGACTGCGGAAACGCATTTATGGAGGCATACCCCGAAAGAAATGTTTTTAACGACAAAAACGAGCTTGCAGTCATCATTGACGATGTTACAGACATTGCGCTGTTCGGTTCGGCTGTATTCTCACAGTGGCGTTATTATAACCATTGGGCATATTCAACCGAGAATATCACGAAAAAAGATGTCCGAGAGTGGTTTATGACAGCACTTGACAGACTGAGAATCTTAACAGAGGACTGATTTTATAAAAAACAGAGGAATGAATTATGCCAAGAACAATTACAGTAAAGGGAATCGGTAAAGTTTCTGCCAAGCCGGACTATGTGGTTTTATCCATGTCCTTGGAGTCGAAAGACGCGAATTATGACCGTGCGATGGAGCTTGCCTCACAGCATATTCAGCATCTGACCGAAACAATCTGCGCCGTCGGTTTTGAAAAAAGTGATTTGAAGACCACGAGGTTTAATGTAAGCACCGATTACAGAAATTTGGAAGATATACACGGAAACTATCGCAGGAAATTCGATAAGTATGTTATCAGTCAAAATCTGAAGCTGGAATTTGATTTTGATATGGAAAAATTGTCACAAGCTCTTTCCGCGATTTCGGGCTGCTTGTCACATCCGGAGTTATCTGTAGCCTTTACCGTAAAGGATGCCACAGCCATCAACGAGGAGATGCTTCGGTCAGCAACCGCGAACGCAAAACGAAAGGCTGAGCTTCTGTGCGAGGCATCAGGTGTGGAACTTGGGCAGCTGCTGACCATAGATTACAACTGGGGCGAGCTGGATGTGTTTTCTCACACCAAATACTGCATATCGGACGATTGCGTTTGCGAGGATGTCCCGCTTTCGGCAAGGTCGATTGACATTGAGCCTGACGACATAGATGTAAGCGACACCGCCACCTTCGTGTGGGAAATCAAATGATGATACGCACATTTTGTTGGCGAAAAATAATAAAGGGCTGTCAGGTGAGGCTTTTGCACCTGACAGCCATGTTTTTTGCGAATTTTACTTTGAATATCTACTCTCTTTTTTCAAGCTCATCCACGCGTATGCGTCTGATTCTCGTGCGGCTGAGACAGCCATTGTCGGTGCGTGCGTTGCCTGCGCAGTACGAAAGGAAAATGAAACCGTCCCGTTCATATATCGCGGTGTAGCAGTAACCCGCATCCTCGTCAGTTTCAAGCACGTAAGGATAGCTCCACGACTCACCGTCATTGGAGCTCAGCGAGTAAACGAGAGGAAATCTGCCGTTCGTCGCGGGATTGAAGAGGCGCGTGGGGTACGTGGGAATCGGATTCCACACGGCAAATAGCTTTCCGTTTGAAAGCCTCTTCATCGAAAGCGGCGAGAGCGGTGCTGTAAATCGTGTCGGGACGGGCGCTGACCAGTTTCTGCCACTGTCGTGGGAATAGCTAATGTAGTGGCATCCGAGGGATGTGCGGGCAAAGCAGCCAAGCGTGCCGTTTTTGTATTCGATAATTCCCGGCTCCTGAAATCCTCCGTAAGCGTGCGGGATATTGAGAGAAACGCACATATCAGCCTCGCTCCATGTGTTCCCGTCGTCGTCTGAATAAAAGAAGCTGCCGATGGCGGGTCCGTAGCGGATGACCTCCCCGTCGTCGTTCACTGTCATGGGGTGTTCGGCTGTAGGCAGGATAATTCGACCGTCCGAAAGTCTGACGGCGCGGTCGTTGTTTATCACGTAGTACGCCTTTCGCTGTATGCAGTATTTCGCATCCGACCAGCTTTTGCCCTCATCAGGCGAGCGCCGCAGGACTACTCTCATATCGACCCAGTCGAGCCTTACAAGATAGAATAGACCGATATCCCCGTTGTCCATGCGCAACAGCGAGAGGCTCATCACGTTCATGGCGCCGTGTTCCTTTGCGAAGACGACGGTTTCGGGCGCAGTCCATGTGTTCCCGTTGTCATGAGAGACGATTTTCACGATGTCAGCGTCCGCGTAATCGGCGCCGTCCTCTCCGTGAAACTCGCTGTACATGAACATAAGTCCTCCGTCCGCAAGCGAAATGAACGCGCCCTCGCTGTTTCGCGGATTGTTCGCCTTAGGCGGTATGTCGAGAAGAATTTCTCCCTTTGCCATAATTCCTCCATTTCAAAAACAGATTATTTTGCCGCGGCATATGTCCGAAATGATTCGGAACCGCAAAGCGCGGCTTATTATTTTGTGCGTCGCCGCTTTTTTGATTTCTTAGATTTTTTTGAGGTCAAATAATTTGCCGCCGCTATTAAAATCAGCACAGCGCCGATGATCAGCAGAGCGAGCCGGATGCCCCCGCTGCAATCACCGCTCGGCTCATCGGTCTGAGGAGTCGCCTCATTTTGTTCGTCGGTTGTTTCCGAGGGCGAGATGGCTTCGTTTGTATCAACG
>JAJQHI010000184.1 GCA_021199825.1 Bacillota bacterium | reverse complement strand
CTATGATATAAGGCAGACTGTTTTCTCATCCGAATACGCGAAGGCGCTTTCGGATGAGGCTTCACGGCTTGGGTGTCGTGTAAAGGTACATTTCAAACTC
Organism: Bacillota bacterium; assembly: GCA_021199825.1. Lineage (GTDB taxonomy): Bacteria > Bacillota > Clostridia > Oscillospirales > CAG-272 > DTU064. The sequence continues at coordinate 7,764 of JAJQHI010000184.1, read as the reverse complement.
GACACGGGCATGAACAGAATTGGTTTTGGATACGGGGACGGCACACCGGAGCTTATAGCCGAGGCGGCGGGTCTTGAGGGACTCATCCCTGAGGGGCTGTTTACGCATTTTGCACGCTCTGACGAGGAGGAAAGCGAGCCGACAAGGGTTCAGTTTGAAAAATTCATGGGCGTTAAGTCGGCGCTTGAGGATATGGGGATAAAGCTTCTTTGCCACGTGTGCAACAGCGCCGCCATACTCAAATATCCCGAATATCACCTTGACATGGTTCGCGCGGGGATTATACTTTACGGGCTTATGCCGTCCGAGTTTGTGGGCAGCGAGGAGCTGCTCACGCCTGTCATGAGCTTTAAGACCGTTGTCTCACACATACATACGGTTCACGCGGGGGAGGCTGTCGGATACGGCGGGACCTACACCACAGAAAAGGATATTAAGGCGGCAACAATCTCAATCGGGTACGCGGACGGGTTCATCCGCAAATTTTCGCCCGGAGGGGTCGTTTATATAGACGGGCAGCCTGCGCCTTTAATAGGGCGGGTATGCATGGATCAATGCATGGCTGATATAAGCGATATTCCCGATGTGAAAATCGGGGACGAGGTGACCGTATTCGGCGAGCCGAGGGATATGATTGAAAATCTCGCGCACGTTGCCGGAACCATAAACTACGAGCTTGTATGTCTTATCGGGAAGCGCGTGACGCGCATTTACACCGAATGAAGCGAGGATGACAACACATGGTAATTGACAAGAAGGAAACTATAATTGCGTACCGCTGTCCCAGCTGCGGTGCCGGAATAATGAGCATGGTGGGCGTATTTTCGCTTTCGGGCGATATGCTGAGGCTGAAATGCGACTGCGGGCAGAGCGAGCTGACGATTCAGTATACACGCGACCACGACATCAGGCTTTACGTGCCGTGTCTTTTCTGTCCGTCGCCGCACGTTTTCACCGTGTCGGACAGCGTATTTTTCGGGCGGGAGCTTTTCACGCTCGGATGTCCCTACACGGGGATTGACATTGTTTTTGTCGGCGGGCGCGGCGAGGTCGGTCTTGCGCTGACAAAATCCGAGGAGGAGCTGCGCGAGCTTTTGGGGGATGTGACGTTTGACGAGATAAACGAGGTCAAGAAAAAGCACATCGCTGACCCGGAAATCTTTGATATTGTGAATTTCGTCGTCCGCGACCTTGAGGAGGAGGGCAAAATCTCATGCCGCTGCGAGGACGGCTGCGGCGATTATCACGTATCAGTTGAGGAAGACAGGGTCACTGTATCATGCACGGAGTGCGGCGCGTCGAGGTGCTTCCCCATAAACAGCACGACGACGGCGCTTTCGTTTCTTGAGACGGACAGCATTATTCTGACGTAACACAAAAGGCGCGCCCTTCATATGATGGTATCAGGCACCGCGAAAGCGGCATGCCCAAATCCATATACGGAGGATAAGAAATATGTCCAACTGCCTTGGAGGCGCATTTGACGACAACAATATCTGCTGGGTCATTATAATCGCGCTTGTTATTATATTCTGCTGCTGCTCCGGCAACAACTAAAATTGCCGAATTTCAGACGCTTCGGGTCGCTCAAAAAGGGCGGCCCGATTTTTTTCGTGCGCTGAGAAAAAATTTTTTCGATTTTTTTAGAAAAGGGGTTGACAAAGTAACATCGTTACGATAAAATATAATCAATCTAATATCTCAAAGGAGAAAAGCGATGATTACTATTCGAATCAATCAAAACGAGGACGGTGCGGAGCAGGACAATTCCCTGACCGTGGATTCAACGCTTCACGCGGTGGACGACCTTGAATGCGGTGCGCTTGCCGTGTCGGGCGCGTTCGAGTGTGACGGGGATCTTTCGTGTGGGGACACGAGCGTTTCGGGAGACGCAAAAATAAGAGGCGACCTTGAATGCGGGACGCTTGAGGTATCGGGAGAGCTTGAGTGCGACGGCGACCTGACATGCGCCGACCTCTCCGTTTCGGGGCATGCCTCCATTGAGGGGGACACAGCATGCGCGTCCTTTGATATGTCAGGCGAGTTTGACAACGCGGGGGATTTGTCGTGTACAAACGCAAAATTTACGGGCGGCGCCTCAATTGACGGGGACATAACCTGCGATTCCCTTTATGTGAGTGGGAATTTGGGCTGTCACGGGGACTTATCGTGCCGTGATCTGAAAGTTCCGAAAAACGGAAACGCAAGCTTTAGTGACGGCGCGGTATGCAGGTCTTTGGACGTTGACGGTCATTTTGACACCGACGGCGACCTGACGTGCGATACCTCAGTGAAAATTTCCGGAAAAGCGTATGTTACGGGCGACACCGTATGCAAATCACTCGACGTTGACGGGATATTTTCAACAGCGGATGACATTCAATGCAGCACGATGAGCGTATCGGGCACGCTTGAGGCTGACGGTGACGTTGAATGCGGGGAATGTGCGCACATAACGGGAGGTACTGTCATCAAAGGCAGGCTTTCCGCCAAAACAGTCGAGATTGAGCTTTGCGGAGAAAAAAAGACGGAGATTTCAAGCATCAAGGGAGAGCGTATTACGATACTTCCGAGAGCGGGTGCTTCTGAAACGCCCGAAACAGCTGAAATCGTAAAATCCATTGTGGGGGATGTCGTCACAATAGACTGCGTAAAGGCGGGGAGAGCTGTCGGAAGAATACTGAAAATCGGGAGCGAGTGCCGTATCGAGACGGCGGAGTACACCGAATCAATCGAAATATCGCCAAACGCCCAGGTCGGCTGCGTAAAAGGCAGCTGAAATCAATCACACGGAAAGGAGACGAATATGAGCTATGGAGCTTGACAAGAGCAAAACGGATGCGGCGGCGGAGGACACAAGTCTTATATCAAAGCGGGAGGTGCTGACCAAATACGGCATATCATACGGCACGCTTTACAGATGGAAGCGCATGGGGCTTATACCCGATGAGTGGTTCATCAAAAAGTCCGTTTTTACGGGACAGGAGACATTCTTCCCGCGTGAGCCGGTAACAAAGCGAATTGAGCTTATTATGGACTGTCAGGCAAAGGGATTGTCGCTTGACGAAATTCAAAAGAGCATTGTGGGCACCGAAAAGCCGTCGATTATCATCACCGCGCCTTACGGTGAGACGCGGTTTTATGCAGACGACGTGGTGAAAATAACATATGAGGCGGATAACACCTCGCACGACATCACAGTCGAGGTGAAAAGGATTTTGTCCGGGTTCGAAAAGGCAAATGCTTCGGCGGAAACGGGCGATGAAGACAAAAGCGAGGACGGCGAGGGAGGCGGCGCGAAGGGTGCCGCGGACACGGCGGATATTCTTGAAAACGTGAACCGCTTAATCAGCAGTGTTGAGAAAACTCTCGGCGAGCTCGGAATCGAAATTGACATCAGTCAGGCAAAATGGAGGGACAAGGAGTGAGAGCCTTTATGATTTTTTACATAAGCACGAACGAGGCGGACTCGTTCGATATAGGGATGACGAGGAGGACTATACTATGTATATGATTGATCTGACCGCGTCGGGCGTCAGCATCGTGGACGGGGGAAAATACGATAAGGTCTGCCTGAGCGGTTCGAGCGATGTGGAAGGAAATCTTGAGTGCAAATCCTTTCACTCATCGGGAGCGCATCGCACCAAAGGGGATTTGACGTGCAGCGGAGATGTCTCCGTTTCAGGTTCATACGAAAACAAGGGCAGCGTAAGCTGTGACGACACCTTTAAGGCGTCGGGGAGCACTAAGATAGGCGGAAACCTGAAAAGTGCTTACATTTCCGCGTCGGGCAGGCTTTCCGTTGGCGGCGAGGTTGAAGGCGAGGATGTTATCTTTTCGGGCAGCGTGGAAATAGGCGGGCTGCTCAACGCGGAAAAGATTGATATCAACGTGACAGACGGCAAAATCAGCATAGGAAGCATAGGCGGCGGTGAGATTACGGTCAGACCCCGCCGAGAGGAGCAGCAGAAATCAAGGATTTTCGGGATTGTTGCATCAAAGCCGCGCCAAGCGGTGATTGAGGACTCAATTGAGGGGGACGTTATCACGCTTGAGTATGTAAAGGCGAGGAGCGTTGTCGGGCGGATTGTAAAAATCGGTGCGAACTGCGACATTGAATCGGTGCAGTACACGGAATCGGCTGATATTTCGGTTGACGCAAGAGTAAATTCATCGGAAAAGGTATAAGGAGGAAATCTGTATGGGAGACATCAACAGCGCCGGGAGCGGCAGATTCAGCGGCGGAAAATACGATAATGTAAGGATCAGCGGTTCGGGACAGATAGACGGCGACATTGAATGCGCCTCGCTTTCGGCAAGCGGGTCTGTGCGCTGCGGCGGAAATCTTAAGTGCCACGGAATCATCAAGACCGCGGGCTCGGCTGCCGTCGCGGGGGACATTATTTGCGACGATTCGGCTTCGTTTGCGGGTTCGGCTGTCATCGACGGCAGCATAAAATGCCGCGAGCTTTCCTCAGCGGGAAGCATTATCGTAAAGGGCGACGGAATTGAGGCGGAAACCGCGAAAATCGCAGGCGGCGCAACAATTTCGGGGCTGCTCAACGCCGAGTGCGTGACGATACGCCACAATGGCGGCGTGACGATTGACAGCATTGGCGGCAGCGAGATAACGATTCTGTCGGGCGACAAAAGTCACAGCATACTCACCAAGACGAAGAAAAGCGGGAAAAAGCTCGTTGTCAAGGAATCAATTGAGGGCGACACGGTCACGCTTGAGGGAGTTAAAGCGAAGGCAGTCGTCGGCAGAATCGTCAAGGTGGATGAGGACTGCGAAATTGGGACGATTCGATACACGGAATCGGCTGAGATTGCCGAGGGCGCCAAGGTTGGCAGCGCCGAGATATCGGAATAAACCGAATAACTGTCGGAAAACACCCCCTGCGGTATACCGCAGGGGGCGCTTTGTGATGAATCACGGTGAATTTATTCAATTACATCATGTCCGCAGCTCTCAATCTCGGAAATGACGCTCTCGTCGATGTCGTCGGCACTGCCTCTTTCGAGCAACTCAACCGAATAGACGTTCATCTGCATGGGATATGATTCCATAAGATATCCGTCCGTGCCTATCTTCACAAGATCACCTGTCGCAAGGTCGTCAAAGTCGGTGTCATCCGAACGCAAACTCATACTGGCGAAGCTGTTGTCGCTTTCGAAGACGAAAAAGTACGACTTATCCGTTTTCACAATCCTTCCCGTCGAAGCGATATATCCATCCTCCGTCGTTTCAGCAGCTGCCGACTCGTCATCCGCCGCGTCGACGGTTGTGTCCGCATCGTCCTCAGCGGTGTTCTCCGCTGACGCGGCGCCCTGCCAGTCGAGGTCCTTATCCCCCGCAAGCTGCTCGTCGTCTCCGCTGTCCATACATGACGCGGCGAGCACACACAGCATCGCCAGTGCCAAAATGAGCGCGGCTTTTTTTAATTTTCGTGTCATTGCTCAATCCTCCTGATTTTTTATTCCGCGATTTCCTCGCTTGAAACAACGTCAAGGTCGAAGTATTCAAAGCCTTCTTCGGGGCAGGTCACCCCATCAATTACAGCAGGCTCGCCGTTTACGGTGAGGACAATTCTGTACGACTCAGTAAGGTACTTTGAGATGTTGAGAAGTGTGTTTACAACGCATTTCAGCACATCATCGTCAAGCCCATCACCCGTAAGTTCAATTGTCCACACATTTAGACCATCGTCTGAATCCTCACCAAGATTCCATCCGGATTTTGCGATTTTTACACTTCCGTCAAGCTCTCCGAGCGTAAAGATACGATTCAGAATCGTCTCGGCACTTGCATCAAGCGAACCTGACCCGACGCCCATATAGGAATAAGTGTATTCCGCGTAACCGTCCGATGCGGGAACGTAAATGCTGTACGAGCATTCAGTCTTCTCCCCTGTCCAATTACCGCTTTCAATTGCAATATCATCAATGTCCTCGACACATGACGCGGCAAACACACACAGCATCGCCAGTGCCAAAATGAGCGCGGCTTTTTTGATTTTTCGTGTCATTGCTCAATCCTCCTATTTTTATTCCGCGATTTCCTCGCTTGATACAACGTCAAGGTCGAAGTATTCAAAGCCTTCTTCGGGACAGGTCACCCCATCAATTACAGCAGGCTCGCCGTTTACGGTGAGGATAACTGAGGACGACATCTGAAATTTGAGAAGCGTATTCACGGCGCATTTTAAAATATCGTCTGTAATTCTATCTCCTGTGAGCTCGACAGTCCATCTATAGGTCGCGCTGATATACGAGTTGCCCTCATCGTCAGAGAATGTTTCCTCAACAAGCGTCCGCTCAGCCTTATCAACGGACATGGTGCAGTCATCAAGCTCGCCGAGAAGTATGATCCGCTTGAGTACATTCTCAATTTTGATGTCGGGCGAGCCTACATAGGTATATGTGTACTCAATTACGCCGTCACCTGCAGGAACGTAAATTACATACGAGCCTTCAAGGTTATCACCATACTCTAATTCGTACGTGTATGCCTCGTTCACCGTGTCCTCGGCTATCTCTATATCTCCCGCAATTACGGTGTCCTCATCCACGGCGTCGAAAATTTTTAATTTTCCGCTACCTGCGGCAACAGCTCCTATGGTCACGGCGAGGGCAAGGCATGCCGCCGCGTAAAAGGCGTTTCTTTTATATATGGGTTTCTTTTTTATAAGCGCGGAGGCGGTCGCGTCCGCGTACTTTGCCACGTATGCGTCGGATATTCCCCCGACAGCTTCAAAAAGGTCTTTGCCTGTCATAGCCTTTCTCCTTTCGTTTCGAGAAATTTTTTCAGAGCGGAGCGAATTCTCGAAAGGCGCGTCCGGACTGCGCCCTCACGAAGCCCCGCTCTTTTTGAAAGCTCAGGGATGGAATCAAGGTACCAGTACCTGCGCACAAATATCATGCGGTTCAACTCCCCCAGCGTTTCAATGAAGTCGTCGATTATGCCCGACAGCTCCTTTGCTTCAAATTCACTCTCTGTCGTCTGCGACGACGGGACCGCTTCCTCAAGCTCATCAATACACACCGTCATCTCACCGCGCTTGCCGGCAGAATTGTACTTTACGCGGGAAACGGAAATATTGCGCACTATTCCGTAAAAATACGATGACAGCGGGTCAGGCTCCTTCGGCGGAACGGAATTCCACACGGCGAGGTACGCGTCGTTGACACATTCCTCCGCGTCGCGCTCGTCTCCGACGATATTTTTCGCAAGCTTGCCCGCAACGCGTCCGTATTCATCGGAAAGCGCTTCAACCGCGCCGTCATCGCGCGTCAAAAAGAGCTTCAGGATTTCTGCGTCATTCATAGCCTACCTCCCTTTCGTTGTGACGGGCAGAGCTGATGGGCAAAAGCCCTCACTGCCCCCTCCATCTATTAAATCACCTTTTCGCGCGAAATGTTACGTCCTAATTGTAAAAAAATCAGCCAATGTCGCGAAAGATTAAAAAAATACGCTTCACAAACACCTCTCTTTTGTAGTACAATAAGGTGTTATCAAAGACAGTGAATCATTCGCTTTTGAAAGAGCACTTATGACGACATAGGAGGAATAAATATGAAAGACGCTAAAGGTTATTATCCTTCGCTTGAAAGCGTACAGCTCACTCCCGTGACCCGCTTCACGGAAAACCGAGACAGAACGCTCGATTATCTGAGGCTTTTGCCCGCTGACACCATGCTATACAGCTTCCGCCTGACATTCGGCGCCGACACAAAGGGCGCTCGCCGTCCCGGCGGCTGGGA
>JAJQHI010000127.1 GCA_021199825.1 Bacillota bacterium | reverse complement strand
GGAGGTAACGGGAGGGCTTGACGACACGCAGCTTCGCGAGCTTTCTGACAGGCTTTCATATCTGCGCGGGCTTGATGAGCGCCGCGGAGAGGTTCGCGAGCTTATCAGGGCGCGGGAAAAGCTCACGCCTGAGATTGAAAAGGCTTTGGATGAGGCTAAAATTCTTGCGGAAATCGAGGATATTTACCGTCCGTTCCGTCCGAAGCGCAAAACTCGCGCGTCAGTTGCACGTGAGCGCGGGCTTGAGCCTTTAGCGTCGCTCATTCTGGAGCAGAGGGCTGAGTATGAGCCTTCAATTGAGACTGAGGCGGAGTCTTATGTTGACGAGGAAAAGGGCGTTTCGTCCGTAAAGGACGCTATCGCCGGTGCGTCAGACATTATCGCCGAGGGCATATCAGACAACGCTGATTACAGGCGCCGCCTGCGTGAGCTTATGCGCGAGGAGGGCGTTATCAAAACGGAGCAGATCAAAGAGGGCGACAGCGTTTATTCGATGTATTACGATTATTCGGAGCGCGCGGCGAGCATTGCGAATCACAGAACTCTCGCCATCAACCGCGGTGAAAAGGAGGGAATTTTAAAGGTTACCCTTTCGCTTGACCCGCAGTTTTCGCTTTCATATTTATATGGTCAGGTGCTTGCCGAAAACGACAGCCCGGCTCGTGAGATTGTCAGAACAGCGATTGAGGACGCTTATTCGCGTCTGATTGAAGCCTCAATTGAGCGCGAGGTCAGGGCTGAGCTGACAGAGGAGGCGTCGGAGGGGGCAATCAAGGTGTTTGCCGAGAATCTCCGTCACCTTTTAATGCAGGCTCCCATAAAGGGAAAGACCGTTATGGGGCTTGACCCCGGATACCGCACGGGCTGCAAGCTCGCGGTTGTTGACAAGACGGGAAGGGTGCTTGACACAGCCGTTATATATCCGACAAAGCCGCATGAGAAAATTCCCGAAGCGAAGAAAATTGTCAAGGGCTTTATCAAAAAATACGGGGTTGACGCTGTTGCCATCGGAAACGGGACGGCATCGCGCGAAAGCGAGAAATTTATCGCGGAAACGCTTCACGAAATCCCTGACTGCGACTGCAAGTATGTGATTGTTTCCGAGGCGGGTGCTTCGGTTTATTCCGCGTCAAAGCTGGCGGCGGATGAATTCCCTGATTTTGATGTGACGCAGCGTTCCGCTGTGTCCATCGCGAGAAGGCTTCAGGACCCGCTCGCGGAGCTTGTGAAAATTGAACCTAAGGCTATCGGCGTCGGGCAGTATCAGCATGATATGAAGCCGGCAAGGCTCAATGAGGTGCTGGGAGGTGTTGTTGAGTCGTCGGTTAACTCCGTAGGAGTTGACCTGAACACGGCGTCGCACTCGCTGCTTTCGTATGTCGCGGGGATCACGCCCGCCCTGGCGAAAAACATCATAAAATACCGCGAGGAGCACGGCGAGTTTTTGTCGCGTGCTGAGGTTATGTCCGTTCCGCGCATGGGAGAGCACGCATATAATCAGTGCGCGGGCTTCCTTCGTGTGTCTGGTTCCGATGAGATTCTCGATGAGACGGGTGTCCACCCTGAGTCATACGACGCCGCGAAAAAGCTGTTAAGGCTCTTCAAATACACGGATGCCGACGTGAGAGCGGGGAAGACATATCTTCTCAGCTATCAGATTAACCGTGAGGGCGAGAGCAAGGTGTGCCGTCAGATAGGTGTTGGCGAGATGACGCTTCACGATATTGTTGAGGAGCTTGAAAAGCCGGGGCGCGACGTGAGAGATTCGTTCCCCGCGCCAATTCTTCGCGAGGATGTGCTTGAGATGAAGGACCTCAAGGAGGGGATGATTCTCACGGGAACGGTGAGAAACGTCACGGATTTCGGCGCGTTTGTCGATATTGGCGTTCATCAGGACGGTCTTCTGCACAGGTCAGAGATTGCTGACAGGTATATTAAAAATCCGTCCGACGTTCTCGCGGTCGGCGATATTATATCGGTGAAAATTCTTTCGGTTGATGAGAAAAAGGGCAGAATAGCGCTCTCATCAAAGGGAATATCACAAAAGTGAGATGCGGGAGGCTGACCCATGAACGACTGCATGAAGCACGGATTTTTTAATTTATTAAAACGGCTTTTTGAGAATTGATTTTTTGGGCGTCAGCTTTTCGATGAATTATGCAAGGTATACAAAATGCGCTTGAGTTTTTTGGCTAAAAACGCCCTTTAACTTGTTCGGGCGCTCTGATAAAATATATGAAAAGCATGGCTGGCGTATATCGGCGCACGACGCGCCGATAAAACATTAGATTTCTGAAGGAGGAAATATACCAATGGCAAGCTTATCACTGAAACACATTTACAAGAAGTATCCGGGCGGCGTTACCGCTGTGTCCGACTTCACCCTTGAGATTAAGGACAAGGAATTCCTTGTTCTCGTCGGTCCTTCCGGATGCGGAAAGTCAACGACGCTGCGTATGATCGCGGGACTTGAGGAAATTTCGGAGGGTGAACTCTTCATCGGCGACAAGCTCGTCAATGATGTCGCACCTAAGGATCGTGACATCGCGATGGTGTTCCAGAACTACGCTCTTTACCCGCACATGTCCGTGTTTGACAACATGGCATTCGGACTTAAGCTCCGCAAGACTTCGAAGGAGGAGATCAAGCGCAGAGTTGAAGAGGCTGCTCGTATACTTGATATCACTCACCTGCTTGACAGAAAGCCGAAGGCTCTTTCGGGTGGTCAGAAGCAGCGTGTTGCTCTCGGACGTGCAATAGTTCGTAACCCGAAGGTCTTCCTTCTCGACGAGCCGCTGTCAAACCTTGACGCGAAGCTCCGTGCATCGATGAGAACCGAGCTTACAAAGATTCACCAGAGAGTCGGTGTTACGTTCATATACGTAACGCATGACCAGGTCGAGGCTATGACGATGGCATCGCGTATCGTCGTTATGAAGGACGGTCTTATCCAGCAGGTTGATTCTCCTCAGGTTCTTTATGATGAGCCCGTTAACCTCTTTGTTGCAGGATTTATCGGCACACCTCAGATGAACTTTGTTGACTGCGTGCTTGAGCGCCGCGGCGAGGACGCTTATCTTACATATGGCTCCAACGCCATTAAGCTTCCCGCAGAAAAGGGCAACAACCCCGCTCTCAAGGATTATTTCGGCAAGGAAGTTATCGCGGGAATTCGTCCTGAGTGCCTGCACGATGACGAGGATTCCATCGCTAAGTATGACGGCTCGGTTATTACATGTGACGTTGAGGTTACAGAGCTTATGGGTGCTGAGATTTATCTGTATCTCGTATCCGATGAGCAGAACCTTATCGCTCGTGTTGTACCTACGTCCACATCCCGTGCCGGCGACTCCATCAAGATCGCGCTTGACCCGACACGTATTCACATTTTCGATAAGGATACCGAGCGCTGCATCGCACATTAAGATTCACTTCAAATCGCGCCGCGCTTTGCGTCATGCGGCACTGCGCGGTGACATAGGCAAAGAACTAAATAAGCGCAAAAGGCAGTCGTTATGGCTGCCTTTTGTGATTATTTTTTGGATGGGGTTGATATGAAAAAGCCGTCGGATGTGTACCGATCTCATGGGTTAGACGAAAGCTAACAATGAGGAGCCGGTACACAGCCGGCGGTTTTATATTATACGGCTATTATTCCTCAACGTAAACGATTCCGCAGGCGTAAGGACCGATGTGGGAGCCTATTGCGGCGCCGACGTTCAAAAGAAAGTCCCGGCTTACGTTAAAGCCGCCGAAATCCTTCAGCATATCAACGAGGGAGCAGGCGTTTGTGCTGTCGTACGTATAAAGTATATATGTGGGGAAATTCGGGTCGGGAATGTGCTTTTTCATCATGTCAAGTATGAGCCGCATTCCGTTTTTCATTCCGAATGGCTTGCCCACGACGGAAAGCTCATCGCCTATGAATGTTATAACGGGCTTGATGTCGAGAAGATTGCCCATGAATGCCGTTCCGTGTGAGAGACGTCCGCCCTTTGCAAGATATGCGAGTGTATCAAGGCAGGCGTAGAGCTTTATGTGAGAGGCGACATATTGAAGCTCCTCCGCTATTTCGGAGGCTCCCTTTCCGCGGTCGCGCAGCTTCGCTGCGTGCTCCGCGAGCAGGAGCTGTCCGCCTGTCGCTATTTTGCTGTCGACCAGATATACGCGGTCAAAGCCGCCGTCATCCTTGACGAATTTCGCTGTCGCGTATGTGCCGCTCAGGCGTGATGATATTGAGATATAGACAGCCTCGCCCCCGTCCTTTGTGGCTTCCGTGAATATGTTTCTGAAATCCTCAGGCGTCGGCTGCGACGTTGTGGGGTAATCCTTTGTGTTGAGGAGCTTATCATAAAAAATATCCTTTGTAAGCTCGCGTGTCTCAAGATATGTTGTGTCACCGAACGTGACGGAAAGAGATATAGGGACTATGTTCAGCCTTTCATAGTCCTCGGCGTTCATGTCTGACGCCGTATCAGTAATTATTGTTACCATAAAGCTCTCCTGTTTTGCATGGATTCAAAGGGGATTATACGCCTCTTTTTTAGATATAAATGAAACGCTCTGTATCTCAAACGTAAAGATTTGTGCGGCGGGTATTTTTTCGTTCGGCGCGTCATATGCATGGCATGTGAATATGAAAAACCGAAAGGAAGATATCATATGACCATATACACAGTAAAAAGCGGGGACAGCGTTTATTCTATAGCGGAGAGCTTTGGTGTGCCCGCATCACTCATAATCAGCGACAATCAGCTTGACTCACCAGCCGCTCTGGTTGTCGGGCAGTCGCTTATAATTCGTGTGCCAACCCTCACCTATACTGTTATGGAGGGCGACACTCTTTTGTCAGTTGCGGAGAGGTACGGCAAAACCGTGAGGGAGCTATATCAGAAAAATCCGGCGCTTTGCGGCGGAGATGAGCTTTTTGAGGGGGAGAGCATTATAATTGAGACGGACTCCGAGCCCCAAAGGGAAATTATCACAAACGCGTATGTTTATCAGTTTGTTTCAATTGAGACGCTCAAAAGGACGCTGCCGTATCTGACATATGTTACGCTTTTCACGTACGGCATCAGGAATGACGGCTCGCTTATCTCGCCTGAGGACGCAGAGGCGGAGGAGGAGATTATATCGGCGGCGAGAGAATATGGGGCGCGTCCGATAATGCATCTTTCAACGCTTACGGAGGCAGGAACGTTTTCAAATGAGCTGGCGACATATGTGCTGACAAACGAGGCGGTGAGGGATGCTGTTATATCGAATGCTGTATCCTTGGTGCAGTCCTTGGGGTATGACGGCGTGGACCTTGATTTTGAGTATATCGGCGGGGAGAACGCGGCACTTTACGCCGAGTTTGTGGAGGATATGAACCGTGCACTTCGGGCGGCGGGAGATTACATTGCCATTGTAGCTCTTGCACCAAAGACAAGCGCCGATCAGGCGGGGCTCTTATACGAAGGGCATGACTACGCGGCACTGACGGGCGCGGCGGAGCTCTCGCTTTTAATGACGTATGAGTGGGGGTACGCGTACGGTCCGCCAATGGCGGTAGTGCCGATAAATCAGGTGAGGCGCGTTGTAGATTTTGCGCTTGATGAGACGGGAGCGAGCGGGCGTCTTCTTCTGGGGATACCGAATTACGGGTACAACTGGACGCTTCCGTATGTTAAGGGTGAGTCCAAAGCGCCGTCAATTTCAAACACTGACGCGGTGAGGACGGCGCGTGAGGTCGGGGCTCACATTTACTTTGACGAGACTGCGATGGCGCCGTATTTTGAGTATACCGCTGACGGCAGCGAGCATATTGTATGGTTTGAGGACGCGAGGAGCATTTACGTGAAGCTGTCGCTAATAATCGAAAAGGAGCTCGCAGGGGCGGGCGTATGGAACGCGATGAGTTTTTTCTCGGCTATATGGATTTTGACGTGTGAGATGTTTTTTATATCATGAGAGGAAAATCTGAACAACTCGTATCGTTTTTTGAGGATGGGTATTTGACTCATCCTCATTTTTTGCGAAATTATTTTGCTTTTCCCCCTTGAATTCATCGCTTTAGTGTGTTATCATAATGCATCAACACGTTAATCGGCGAGGATAACATGAAAAATATTTTTGACGACAGGTCAAGACGGCTGTTTTTTGCAATTCACGAGCTTGATACTGTGGATGAATTTGAGAGCTTTTTTGCGGACGCATTTACGGTGAAGGAAATTGAGGAGTTTACGATGCGCTTTACCGTGGCGGAGATGCTTTATGACGGTAAGGTGTATTCTGAAATTTCAAAGGAGACCGGCGCGAGCACGGCGACTATAAGCCGTGTGAACAGGGCACTCAAATACGGCGAGGGCGGATATAAGACCGCGATTGAAAGGCTCAAATTGACGGAGGGAACGAATATATGACGGGAGGCGCTTTATACGAGGAGGAGCTGACGCGGCGTCTTCGCGAGCTTTATGAGAGCTACGGGTATGAGCGGTTTTTCATGAATAAATTCGAGGAGTACGACCTTTATTCCGAGAACAAGCGCTTTCTGACTGACGGGAACATACTCACCTTCACTGACAAAAACGGAAAGCTCATGGCGCTCAAGCCCGATATTACGCTTTCGATAGTGAAAAATCAGTCGGCGTCAAGGAGCCGAGCCTCATGCGGGAAATATTATTACCGCGAGAGCGTTTACCGCACAAGGAGAGGAGAGGACGCCTTTTCAGAGATTATGCAGACAGGTGTTGAATGCGTAGGAAGCATTGACACCGCGATGATTTGCGAGGTGATTCTGATGGCGCTTGAATCGCTTTCGCTGACGGGCGAGAGGACTGTGCTTGAAATCTCGTCAATGGGGATTCTTGAGGGGATGCTTTCGGGTGTATCAAATGAATATAGGCACGAAATTATTAAGTGTGTGTCGGCGAAAAATGCGCACGGCACCGCGGAATGTGTCGCCGCGGCAGGGCTTGACAGCAAGGTGACACAAAGAATTCTTAAACTTTTCGATATTTCATCACCTATTTCGGTGTGCTGTGATGATATAATGTCAACGGCGGTAGGTGACGAGGCAATAAAGGCGGCAGGCGAGCTTTGCCGGCTGCGCGATATGCTTAAGGGCTGCGGACGGGCGGACGAGGTGTACTTTGATATATCCTTGGTTTACGACAGGATGTATTACACGGGCGTTGTTTTCCGCGGATTCGCGGACGGTGTGCCTGAGAGAATTTTGTCGGGCGGACACTATGACGGGCTGGCGGCACGCGGAGAGCGCCGCGGCGAGGGTGTAGGATTTGCGCTTTACACTGACCCGCTGATGCGCAAAAGGAGCGTGAGAACACACCGTCATGTAGATATGATTATAGAATATGCCGCGGGAAATGATGTAAAGGCGCTGGTGCTTGCCGATAAGGCGCGTGCTGACGGCAAAAGCGTATATTTATGTCGGATTGGCGACGAATGCGATATAGAAGGCGATGAGAAGGTTACCCTGAATGGGGAGGTCGGCGGCATATGAAGAAGGACAAGAGGCTTTTGAATATTGCGCTGCCGAAGGGAAGGCTTGGAGAGCGAGTGCTCGACATTTTTGAAAGGTCGGGAAAAGGCATCGGAACGCTTGACAAGGACGACCGCAAGCTGATATTTGAAAATGAGGCGGCAGGCGTGCGATTTTTCTGGATTAAGCCGTCGGATGTGACGGTTTACGTTGAGCGCGGTGCTGCCGATATAGGAATCGCGGGAAGCGACGTTATTGCGGAGCATGAGCCTGACGTGTATGAGCTTTTGGATCTTGGAATAGGCGTTTGCAGAATGTGCGTGGCAACTACTGAGTCAAACGCAAAAAATGCCGTGCGCTCTGAGGTGATAACAGTCGCTACAAAGTATCCGGAAACGGCGAGAAGATATTATCACTCGCTCGGATATGATATTGAT
>JAJQHI010000147.1 GCA_021199825.1 Bacillota bacterium | reverse complement strand
AAAATGAAAGCGGAGGAACAGCGGCGGAGATTGATTGATTATTTATTTAAGGGGGGTATTTTTGCAAAAATACCCCCCTTAACAACCCCCAAAAACCTTTTGCCGCAATCAATACGCTGTATTGATTGCTGAAAATATATTTTTTCAGCGAACATACGCAAGTGTCAAGGCGAATATGCGCGTTGACGCATTTTTTAAAATTCCTATTGACATCACCCGCAACACCATGATATAATAACATTGAGCAACGGAGCAAAGCTTCGTTGCTCAAGTTAGATAAATATTGCGCACAGCGCAATATTTACGGTGCTGCGCTTATTTTATGATATAATAAGACATTGAGAAATGGGATATACCCATTTCTCAAGTCTATCAAATATTTGATTAAAATCGTAGATTTGAATCGAATATTTGCGGTGCTACGCTCGGTATGATATAATAATACGCATTTCACAAAGAGGAGACGCTTCCATGTCACAGTGGGATAAATTGCTGGCTAAAATCAGTGCACTATCAAAAGACCTAAAATTTGAAGAGCTCAAAAAGGTCCTGGAGAGCTATGGATATGTGATGACCGCGCCAAAAGGCGGCAGCAGTCACTATACATTCCGAAAAGACGGATGCTCACCGTTGACAATACCGAAGCACAATCCCATCAAAAAGGTCTATGTTGCAATGGTAAAACAAGTCGTAGAAAGCGAGGAACAAAACGATGCGGACATTAGATGAATACATGGCTTTACCGTACAAGATGGAAATCGTAGAGGACAAAGAAGACGGCGGATTCGTTGTTTCGTTCCCTGACCTTCCAGGATGTCTTACTTGCGGCGATACAATAGAACAAGCGCTGTCAAACGCGGAGGACGCGAAAAGGACGTGGCTTGAGGCTGCGCTGGAAGAAGGATATGCGATAAAAGAACCTCAGGGTCAAGAGGAATATTCGGGACAATTCAAATTGCGTATGCCGCGCAGTCTGCACAAAGCGTTATCGGAACATTCCAAACAAGAAGGAATTTCAATGAATCAATATTGCGTGTATTTGCTTTCGCGAAACGATGCAATTAACACCTCCACAACAAAACGAAACTGATGTTGTGTCCTTCACATAAAAAAGAGAGCCCTTTCGGACTCTCTTTTTTATGTGAAGTGTATAATCACATACAAAAATGAAAGCGGAGGAACAGCGGCGGAGATTGATTGATTATTTATTTAAGGGGGTATTTTTGCAAAAATACCCCCCCCCTTAAAATCACGTCTGCCACAAAATATACTTTTCGTAAAAAGCTTTTGCAGATTATTTCGGGGCAAATCCCCGCCCTCACATCTCTTTATCCATGTACTTCCCGTACACCAAAAGATAATTCACGCCGCTCACAATAGTCATCACAACCATGAACACCATCGTCACATACGTCAGAATGTGCAGATTGTCCTCCACGCCGATTATCGCGTAAACTGAAGGCTCAAGGAATGCGATCAAAATGAACACAATCTGCGACACCGTCTTAATCTTGCCGAGCATATTCGCTGCGAGCGTCGGCGCCTTCCCCGATACCACAATCCTTATTGATGTCACCGCCAGCTCACGCAGAATCACAATGAGCGCTGCCCATATGAGCACGTTTTTCATGAATGCGTACCTGTCCACAATGAGCATCGTTATGAACGCCGAGAATACCATAAACTTGTCGGCGACAGGGTCCGCAACCTTGCCAAAATCGGTTATCATGTTGTATTTGCGCGCTATCTTTCCGTCGAGCATGTCGGTGAGCGACACAAGCCCGAAAATCAGCGCCGATATAATCCCCGACCATGGCTCCGCTATGTCAAGCATCATCACAACAACAAATATCGGCACACAGACGACCCTTAAAATCGTCAGCGTATTCGGAATGTTCATCTTCATCCGTTATTATTCCCCCTTAATGTACTCGCCCACAAGGTCGTAGTCGAGCGTGTCAGTTATCCTCACCTTAATGTGAGCCCCCTCACGCGGGCGATCCTTCGCCTCGCACGTAAAATATACCTTTCCGTCAACGTCGGGCGCGTCAAACTCGCTCCTGCCGTAGCATGAACCCGATACATAGTCAAAGCCCTCGTAAAGCACGTCAAGCACCTGCCCGACCCTCGCCCGCAAAAGCTCCGAGGTAATCTCAAGCTGCAAAGCCATGACGGTGTTGTACCTGTCCTCCTTCACCTGCTCGTCTATCTGATCTGGAAGCTCCGCCGCCGGAGTGCCCTGTTCAGCCGAATATGTGAACGCTCCGAGCCTGTCAAACTTTACATCCTTTATAAACTCGCAAAGCTCCTCAAAGTCCTCGTCCGTCTCTCCCGGAAAGCCAACCATCACAGTCGTGCGTATGGCAATCTCCGGAATCTCGCGCCTCAGCCTTGATACCGCGTCCCTTATAATCTCGGAGCCGCCGTGACGGTTCATGCGCGAAAGCACACTATTTGATATATGCTGAATCGGCATATCTATGTACTTGCATACACGGGGATTATTCTTAATCACAGAAATAAGCTCGTCCGTTATCTTGTCAGGATAGCAGTAAAGAAGCCTCACCCAAGGCGAGCCAGCCTCCTCGGTCGCCGCAGTAATGCCCGCCACAAGAGGCGCTAACTTATACTCTCCGTACATATCAAGCCCGTAGCGCGAGGTGTCCTGAGCCACAATGTCAAGCTCGCCGATGCCAAGGGTGGTGAGATCCGCCGCCTCCTTTATAATGTCCTCCATAGGACGCGAACGGTGACAACCCCTGATTGAGGGAATCAGACAATATGTACACCTGTTGTCACACCCCTCAGCCACCTTCAGATACGCGTATGACTCCGTTGTAAGCACACGCTCGCCTCCAAGGGGAGATGTCTCCTTGCCCTCAAAGCACGAATACCTCTTTTTGTTTTCCACAGCCCTTACAGCCTCGACGATGTTTTGTACACCGCCTACACCCAAAGCCGCGTCAACCTCAGGAAGCTCGGCGAATATCTCGTCCCTCACCATCTCGGAAAGACACCCGGTGACGACAATTCCCCGCAGGCTTCGGTGCTCCTTGAGCCACGCCACGTCAAGTATGTTGTCAATCGCCTCTTTTCTCGCCGACTCAAGGAAGGCGCACGTGTTGATAATTATAATGTCAGCGTCAACGTCCTCAGATACAATCTCGTACCCCGCGTCAACCAAAAGCTTGAGCATGACCTCGGTGTCAACGAGATTTTTCGCGCAGCCCAAGGATATGAAACCCACCTTTGTGGTCTTTTTCAGAGCTTTTCCGTTCTTTTTTGCCATTATACAGTCAGCGCAGGCTCACCCTCCTGCTCTTCCTCCTCATTTCTAAGTATAGAAGCGGCTCTCTTTATCTCAGCGGCTCCGTATCCCATGCGGTAAAGAGATGTCACAAACCGCCTCTTTTCGGGATATTCGGAGGGGAACCCTCCCCTCTCACGCACATAATCGGCACACAGCGCGCCAAAATCAATGCTCTGAAAGCTCTCGCCGCTCACCCATTCGTCAACACGCGAAAGGTCGTAGCCCTTAACGTGCAAATCAGACATTATCCGCGATTTGCCGTACTTTTTGCGTATCATGACCTCAGCACGGCGCTCAATCTGACGCACCTCGTCAATGTATCCGTACTCCTCAAGCACATCGGCGGCGCGCACGGAAATATCCTTGTCAAAGCCCTTGCGGTGAAGGGCGAGCGCCATAGCGCGCTTTGATTTGTCGGAGTAGCCGAGAAGATTGATTCCCCTCGCCGCAGCCTCATATGTCTCGCACCCCGCGGCAAGTATGGCGTACGCCTCCTCGTCAATCGGCATATTTTCCTCAAGCCCCGTCGCGATAAGGTCCTCAGTCATAACAGAGACAGTCCGCCTGACGTTTTTGAAGTCGTCAAGCACAATTGTCGTGCCAAACTCATAATAAGCGGCGTAGGAGGACATCAGAAACAGCCCTTCCTCAGTAAACGCCATTTATATTAAATCCTCATCCCCGTCCTCGTCAAGGTCGAGCAGCCTGATGTCAAGCTCCTCGTCAAGATCGTCCGGGTCAAGCTCTTCCTCACCGACCTCTTCGTTCGAGAGGTAATAATCCTTAATCTTCGCCTCAATCTCATCGGAAAGCTCCCTGTTTTCCTCAAGCAGCTTGCGCACGGCGTCCCTTCCCTGCGCGAGCCTCTGCTCGCCGTATGAAAACCATGAGCCGCTCTTCTTGATAACTCCCGACTCAACACCTAAGTCCACAATCTCGCCCGACTTAGATATTCCCTTGCCGTAGAGAATGTCAAACTCAGCTATGCGGAACGGCGGTGCCACCTTGTTTTTCACAACCTTGACGCGCGTCCTGCTCCCGTAAATGTCAGAGCCCGACTTGAGCGTCTCAATCTTGCGCACGTCAAGCCTTACAGACGCGTAAAACTTCAGCGCACGACCGCCCGTTGTGGTTTCAGGGTTTCCATACATAACGCCAACCTTCTCACGAAGCTGGTTGATGAATATCACAATGCAGTTTGTCTTTGAAATCGAGCCTGACAGCTTGCGCATTGCCTGCGACATAAGGCGTGCCTGAAGACCAACCGTGGCGCTTCCCATATCGCCCTCGATTTCCTGCTGCGGAACGAGCGCCGCCACCGAGTCGATGACAACAATGTCAATCGCACCTGATAAAACGAGCGCCTCCGCGATTGAAAGCCCCTGCTCGCCGCTGTCAGGCTGCGAGACCAGAAGCTCGTCAGTATTCACACCGAGAGCCGCCGCGTAAACGGGGTCAAGCGCGTGCTCCGCGTCAATGAAGGCGGCGGTTCCGCCGTCCCTTTGAACCTCAGCTACCGCGTGAAGCGCCACCGTCGTCTTACCCGATGACTCAGGACCGTAAATCTCAACTATTCTTCCCTTCGGGTATCCTCCGATGCCCAGCGCCAAATCAAGCGAAAGCGAGCCTGACGGCGACGCCGAGACATTCATATTGTTTGATTCGCCGAGCTTCATAATAGCTCCGCTTCCGTAATCCTTCTTTATCTTGTCAAGCGCTGCAGAGAGCGCCTTAGCCTTGTCCTCTGCCGGTGCGGGAGAGGGTGCTGCCTTTCTTGCCTTAGCCATAGAAAATCATCCTTTCAAAATCCGAACGTTTGTTTTATTATACACCATCAAATCCCCCGTGTCAACGCCAAAATCAAATTTTTTTGCCTCATCGACACTTTTTTCGATAAATCGCCGCCGCTCACTCAATACGCAGCCACGACCGGTGGATTTCATCACGCAAACGTTTTAAGTCTCCACATCAATACGTCGCCGAGTTGATTCTCCAAACGCTCCCGTCGTCTGTCGTCTCCGACGTGATGGTTATCTCAATCACCTCGTCAGCCGTCCCGTCAAGGTACGACTGCGCCGTGAAAATTATAAACCGTGATGTCAGGCTCGTTATCTCAACGGTGTCAAGGTCATACGTGCGCGTTGAGGTCACAAGCCCCTCCGCGTATGTGTCAATCCAGAGCCTGTCCTCATTTTCAATATAGCGCGCATATATAACCGAGCCCGTGCCCTCGTCACTGTAGCCGGAAAGATAAATATCAAATATGCTCTCCGCGTAGTCTGAGGAGAATACAGCCTCCGTCGCCTCCCTCAGCTCCGCCTCAGTCAGATAAGGGCTGTCGTCAGTCACGGGCATATACCGATACGAAGAGCCGTCATCAGTGTAGCTCACCCCGACACCGAAATAAATGTCGTTCAAAAGATACGTCTTCGGCAAAAGCTCCCCGATTATCTCAAGCGCCTCCTCCTCTGTGGGGGCGGCGGCGCATGACGCCGCAGATACGGATATGACAATAAGCACGGCGCATAAAGCCGCCGAAAGTATCCTACTCCTCATCTCCGCCATCGTCCTCTTCGTATTCGTATGACTCATCGCCAAGACCCTCGTCACCTAAGTCCTCGTCGCTCACTATTTCGTATCTCACAGCGTTCGGGTCTGCCTCCTGCGCCGTCTCCTCCTTTGAGGAAATCACCGTAAAGGACGCAACCTTAGCCCCATCGCGCGTCTTCATAATGATAACGCCCGACGCCGCTCTTCCCGTCACGCTGATCCCCTCAGCCGACGTTCTCATGATAATTCCCGTGTCCGAGATTACCATAATGTCGTCCTCCTCGGAGAGCGCCGCGATTCCGATAAGCTTTCCCGTGCGCTCGGTGAGCTTGTGGCACTTAACGCCAAGCCCTCCTCTGTGCTTCGTGTCGTAATTTGAAAATTCCGTCCGCTTGCCAAGACCCTTTTCGGTCAAGGTGAAGAGCGTCTTGCCCTCCTCAACAATGGCGGCGCCCGCGACGTTTTCGCCATCCTTAAGCCTGATGGCGCGGACGCCCTTCGCCGTGCGTCCCTGAGGACGGACGGTGTTTTCCGCGAACCTGACGGCTCTGCCGTTCTCGCCCGCGACCATAATTTCACGTGACCCGTCCGTCACGCTCACAAATATAAGCTCGTCGTCGTCAACAAATGAAATCGCGCGCTTTCCGCCCTTTCTCTGATACTCAAACTGGGAAAGCGGCGTGCGCTTGACGTTTCCGTGACGCGTCACCATTGTAAGATACAGCCCCGGCGCGAACTCGTTCACGGGAAGTATCGCCGTAAGACCCTCGCCCGACTGCGTCTCTATTATGTTCGCGATGTTCGTTCCCTTTGATGTCCTTCCCGCCTCAGGTATCTGATACGCCTTTTTCATGTATACGTACCCGCGGTCGGTGAACATCAGAATATAGGAGTGGCTGTCAACGGAAATGACACGCTCGATGAAGTCCTCCTCGCTCTTCGTCGTTCCGATGATGCCCTTGCCTCCGCGCCTCTGAGCCGTGTATACATCAGCCCTCTGACGCTTTACATATCCCTCATGCGTAACGGTGATAATGCACTGGTGACGGTCGATTAAGTCCTCCGCCACAATCTCATCCTCAAGCGGAACAATCTCCGTCCGCCTCTCGTCCCCGTATTTTTGCTTGATGGCGAGCATTTCCACTTTTATGAGCGCCTTGAGCTTGCCCTCGTCCGAGAGTATGTCAACAAGCCTTTCAATCTCGGCGTAAAGCGCCCTGAGTCTCTCCTCAATCTTCTCGCGCTCAAGCCCCGAAAGCCTTCCGAGCGTCATCTCGACTATAGCCTGCGTCTGAATATCGTCAAGCCCGAATCTCACGCCAAGCCTTGCCTTAGCGTCGGGGATTGAAGCCGAGCCCTTGATTATCTCGATAACCTCGTCAATGTTGTCGATGGCTATCTTGTACCCTTCGTAAATGTGAGCCTCGCGGCGCGCCTTTGCAAGCTCAAAGTTGAGCCGGCGCGTCACAACCTCCTCCTGATGGGCAATGTGCTGCCCTAAAACATCACGGAGCGTGCAGGTTTTAGGCTCGCCGCCCACAAGCGCCACCATATTGACGGCGAAGGTGTCCTGAAGCTGCGTGTACTTGAAAAGCTGATTTAAGAGTATCTGCGGAACGATGTCGCGCCTGTACTCAATCACAATCCTCATGCCGCCGCGCCCCGACTCATCTCTAAGCCCCGTGATGCCGTCAACGCGCTTGTCCTTCACAAGATTAGCGATTGACTCAACAAGCATGGACTTGTTCACCGCGTATGGAATCTCCGTCGCGATAATCCTGTGATGCTTCTCGTCAATCTCAGTCTTGGAGCGCACCGTAATGTGCCCCTTTCCCGTCATGTACGCCTCATATATTCCCGCCGTGCCGTAAATCACCGCACCCGTCGGGAAATCGGGTCCCTTAATATAGTGAAGCAGATCGTCAACCGTCGCCTCAGGGTTGTCCATCATGTATATTTCGGCGTCAATCGCCTCGCCTAAATTGTGGGGCGGGATGTTTGTCGCCATTCCGACCGCGATTCCCACGGAGCCGTTGACCAAAAGGTTCGGTATCCTTGAGGGAAGCACAACGGGCTCCTTGAGCCTGTTGTCA
>JAJQHI010000094.1 GCA_021199825.1 Bacillota bacterium | reverse complement strand
GGGTACAGGGACCGCATAACCCGCGATAAGCTCAAAATGCTGAGGGGCGCGAGCTGCGAGGAATCGGTGCTCGGAATGATGCTCCTTTATCCCGAATATATCAAATCGTCGCTTGACGGGGATGACGGTGCTCCGCAAAGGGAGGACTTCATGACTCAGTTCGGTCAGCGAGTGTTTGATGCTATAACCGGGATATACCGTGAAAACGGCAGCTTTGATTTCGGTGCGCTTTCGGCGGAATTTTCGCTTGATGAGGTTTCAAGGCTGACAAAGCTCATGCAGAGCAGAAGCGGACTTGACAACTCGCCTGCAGTATTTAAAGGAACGGTGGCAGCGCTTCGCACAGAGGGCGAGCGCGAAAAGGAAAAGAAATTGGACGCGTTTGACGCTATAATGCGCCGGCGCAAAAAAAATACGGACGAGGGACAGTGACATATATTCACTGAGGCTCATATGAGCCGATTTTGTCCAACATACCGCAAGGGGGAAATTATATGGCAGAGGAAAACGGCGGACAGCGCGATTATGATGAGCTGATCCAAAAGGGAAAGGCAAACGGTTCGGTCAGAAGAAGTGATCTTGAGGATGCCTTCGGCGACGAGGATTACCGTGAGGGTGATGTTGAAAATATCGAAAGCCTTTATGCTTCGCTTGATGAGAATGGCATAGGAATCGATAATGACAGCATGGATTTCGACGGGATAGAGAGTGAAATAGAAGGGCTTGCAAGTGCCGAGGATATGGAAAAGGCGCTCACGCAGGAGGGGCTTGCTATTGACGATCCCGTGAGAATGTATCTCAAGGAGATAGGTCAGATACCTCTTTTGACCTCTGAGGAGGAGCTTGAGCTGGCGCAGCGAATGGAAGCGGGCGACGAGGAGGCTAAGGGAAGGCTTGTCGAGGCAAACCTGAGGCTTGTCGTGAGCATTGCAAAATGCTATGTCGGAAAGGGAATGTTCTTTCTTGACTTAATTCAGGAGGGTAACCTCGGACTGATGAAGGCGGTCGAGAAATTTGATTACAGAAAGGGATATAAGCTCTCCACTTATGCGACGTGGTGGATACGTCAGGCGATAACGCGCGCTATAGCGGACCAGTCAAGGACGATCCGCATACCTGTGCACATGGTTGAGACAATTCACAAAATGTCACGCTGCTCAAGGCAGATGCTTCAGGAGTTAGGACATGAGCCTAGCGCCGAGGAAATCGCTGAGAGAATGAAAATGTCGCCTGAAAAGGTGAGGGAAATCATGAAAATCGCTCAGGACCCGGTGTCCCTCGAAATGCCTATTGGCGAGGAGGAGGACTCCCATCTTGGGGACTTCATAGAGGATCAGGAATCCCCCGCACCGCCTGAGGCTGCGGCATATTCCGTACTGCGCGAGCAGTTAGCGGAGGTGCTTCACACGCTGACCCCGCGTGAGGAGCTTGTGCTTAAGCGCCGTTTTGGTCTTGACGACGGCAAAACCCGCACCCTTGAAGAGGTCGGCAAGGAATTTAACATCACACGCGAGAGAATACGCCAAATTGAAGCTAAAGCACTGCGAAAGCTTCGCCATCCCAGCCGCTCAAAGCGCCTGCGCGATTTTCTTGAGTGACACTTTCACCAAATTTTCAGTCTTATTTTTGTGCAGTATGAACAAATCGTTTGTGCAACATGCACAATAAACAACATGTTTTTTTGTGCATGTTGTCCAAGAAAATTGTTTTGGCTCCGCTTTGCCGATTTTGTACCGAGCAATTTTTTTGATCGAAATTAACAAATGGTACTTGACAAGCGGATTGTTTTGAGTTATACTTACAAAAGTATATATTACGGCGCGCTTTATGAACGCGGAAACATGACAGAGGAGGATTATTCTACATGAAAAGAAAGCTTTTATACATGACTCTTTGCATAATCATGGTGCTCTCGCTTGCTCTTTCGAGCTGCACAACAGAGAGTGACAATTCATCAACGGTTACGGGTGATGACACCACGACATCGACATCAGACCGAGATCCTGTTACGCTTACGCTGTGGCTGCCCTGCGAGGATGGCACGACGGAAGAGGCAGTTCAGGCTGTCGAGGACGCAATTAACGACATTCTCAAGTCATCCTACACGACAGCTGTTGAGCTGAAGGTATTCAGCGAGGACGAATATGCCGAAGCTGTTGAGGCGAGACTCGCGGTGATTGAGGCAAAGGCTGAGGCTGACGCTGAATCCGAGGAGGCGTCTCGTGTTCAGGCTGCCGCAGACCGTAAGGCAGGCGTTACAACAACAACGTCTGAAACAACAGAGGCTGAGGAGACCGAGGCTGAGACCGTCACAAACGAGTATGGCATCTCGGAGCTCAAGTATCCTGAGGTCGATGATTATCAGTTTGATATCTTCCTCATTACAAGCTATGACGACTATCTTGAGCTGATTGATCGTGATGCGCTTTCGGTTCTTGATACATACCTTTCGGGCGATTCTAAGATTTTGAAGAGCTACATATACCCAACGTTCCTGACCGCCGCGAAGAATAACGGTGCAACGTACTGCATTCCCAACAATCACGGTCTTGGCGAGTATAAGTTCCTCCTCGTAAACAAGGAGCTTGCCGAAAAATACGATTACGATTACACTACGCTCACCACTATAGCTCAGTGCGAGGACTTCATTTACGACGTGAACACCTACGAGGACAGCTCTGAGGTTGCGGCGTTACTTTCATGGGTTGACGCTGCCGGAATGACATATTGGTCAGAGGACGGCGATTGGAGCGTTCTTGCGTCTTTGGTTACGAACAGTTCAACGTTCAATACAAAGAGCAGCATTGGAAGCATATTTGATATTTCCGCGTATAAGTCCCAGTTTAAAATGATGAAGGCGTTTGAGGAAGCCGGATGCATTGCTGGGGATGCTGATTCCGTCGAAACATTCGCAGTTGGCGTTATTTCGGGTGACTATTCCGATATTGCTGAGTATGAGGATGATTACTACGTATCGATTTACGAATATCCGAAGGCAACGCAGGAGGATGTATTCGCTGCTTCATTTGCTGTAAGCTCATATACAGCTGACCTTGACCGCGCAATGGAGGTTATCGTTGAAATAAACACCAACAGTGAGATCCGCAATCTCCTTCAGTATGGCATTGAGGGCACAAACTACCAGCTTGATGACGACGGCAAGGTTGTCAGACTCAACAACGAGTACATGATGAACATTCTCTATACGGGCAACACATATGTTGCATACCCGGAAGAGGATATGGACATCAATCAGTGGGAGTACGACAAGCAGAAAAATACCGATTCCATTCTCAGCCCGTTCCTTTATGTAAACGGTCTTAGGAATTCATCGAATGCGTCGTATTACACGCAGATTGAGACGCTATCCGCTGAAATCTACGAGCAGCTGATGTCGATTTCCTTGGAGGAGGTCGATGACAAGTTCAAGGAATTCAATTCGCTGATTGCAGAGAATGAATACTTTGCGGCGATGGTTTCGGATGAGGATTGGGAATACGGAGCCGCGTATATTTACTCTGAATTCTATGCGGAGAACTATGCGACCGAGGAAGAAGCCGAATAATCTTTAATGGTTAAAGACCTTTCATAGTTAAATCCCCATCGGGCATCCGATGGGGATTTTGCATTGCGGTTATTTATATGTGACCATTGTTTTTACGCCTTCAGTGATGAGGCTTTTTCTTTTCCGCCAAGCTCACGGTACAGGCTTATTATCACAAATACCGACGCGATAAACGTTACAACGTCAGCGACAGGCATGAAATAAAGAATACCTTTAAGACCGAAGAAATAAGGAAGAATAAGCGGAAGTCCCGCTCCGAGAACAATTTCACGAAGCATTGATAGTGCAGTTGATATAAACGCCTTGCCCATCGCCTGCATATAAATCGTTACGCCTTTGTTTACGCACGCGAGGAATATAAAAGATAAGAATATTCTTATGCAGTCAACGCCAAAATTGATGTAATATTCACTCTCGCCCGATGAACCGAACAGACCTATAAGCTGTGACGGGAATACCTCGCATATTATTGTTGCAATAATTCCGAATAAAAGTTCCGCTATCAACATCCGCGTCAGCAGTCCCTTAACTCTGTCATGCCTGCCCGCTCCCATATTGTATCCTACTACGGGAATGCACCCGGCAGCCATTCCGATTGAGACGGAGATAATCATTTGGAAAAACTTCATTCCGATGCCGACTATGGCAGTCGGTATTTGCGTCAGCTCATCAAGGGGAATGTCCTCAGTGCCGTAATTAACTATGTCTCCTACGTATTTCGCAACCATGTTGTATACGGCTGCGAGCGAGATTACCATTGAAATTTGTGCTAAAAAGCTCGTCAGTCCAAGCGGAAGCATACGCTTTGTTACACTCAAATTCGGGACTCAGTTGTGTGCCTTAAGCTTGACGTTTTTCATTCGGAAGAGATAAATTAGCGCAAGTATTGCCGCTACTATTTGTCCGATAATCGTTGCGAGCGCCGCCCCCTTCATACCAAGCTTTAAAGGATATATGAAAATGTAATCGAGGATTACGTTTATTACAGCTCCCGAAAGCAGTGTTGCCATCGCGTAATTCGGAGAACCGTCCGAGCGAATGACCGCGTTGAGCGCCTGACCGAACATATAAAAGGGAATGCCTATCGAAATCCAGAAAAAATACTCCTTTGCAAGCTCGAATGTTTTGTCATTCACCGTACCGCCGAAAATTGTAATCAGCCCGTCACTGAAAAGCAGATACACAGCGGTAAGAATAATGCTGCTAATAACGGTAAGTGTGACAGCAGAGCCTACGCTGTCTGCTGCGGATTTGATATCACGCGCTCCCAGCTTCATGCTCATATATGCGCAGCATCCGTCACCAATCATAACTGCAATTGCAAGCGCTATTACCGTCAGCGGAAAAACAACGCTGTTTGCGGAGTTTCCGTATGAGCCGAGATAATCGGCGTTTGCGATGTAGAGCTGATCCACAATATTATAAAGGGCACCGACCAAAAGCGATATAATGCACGGCACCGAATACTTGAGCATCAGCCGACCGAGACTCTCTTTTTCAAGATAGTCGCTTGATGTTTCTTCTTTTGACATAAAAACCTCCAAATAATAAAACTGTTTTAATATCAGCGAACAAAAAAAGAGTGCGCAAATCCTGTTCGGACTTACGCACTCATGCCGCTCAACAAAATAATTATATCATAGTGCGGCGCTTTTTGCAAGCGTCAATCTTCACAAATTTTAATGCGTCGGGCACATGTGAAAATTGTCTTTTTGCCCGTGCTCTATTTGTCAATCAAGCTTGTCGGCAATATCATATATCAGCCGTTCGCTCTTCTCCCATCCAAGACACGGGTCGGTGATTGATTTTCCGTAAACACCGCCGTCAAGAGGCTGGTTTCCGTCCTCAATGTAGCTCTCTATCATCAGACCCTTGACAAGCCGCTTTATGTCGCTGCTGTGACGGCGGCTGTGAAGCACCTCCATTGCGATTCTGATTTGCTCCATATACTTCTTTCCCGAATTTGCGTGGTTTGTGTCCACCAAAACCGTGGGGTTGGAAAGCCCCGATTTTTCGTAAGTCTCGGCAAGCGATGCCAAATCCTCATAGTGGTAATTTGGGTACGATACTCCGCGTGAATCGACGTATCCGCGCAAAATCGCGTGAGCGTAAGGATTGCCCTTGCTTTTTACCTCCCAGTTCCTATAAATGAAAGCGTGTGAGTGGTGCGCTGCTGTTATGGAGTTCATCATAACGGAAATATCGCCGCTTGTTGGGTTTTTCATGCCGACGGGAATATATATGGCGCTGGAAACAAGACGGTGAAACTGATTCTCAACTGATCTGGCACCCACGGCGACGTAGTTTAAAATGTCGTCAAGGAATCTGTAGTTTTCAGGATAAAGCATCTCATCAGCGCACGAAAAGCCAACCTCGGAAAGCGCGCGCATATGAAGCGAACGAATTGCGATTATACCGCTCAAAAGATCGGGATTGCCCTGCGGATTCGGCTGATGAAGCATTCCCTTGTATCCATCGCCCGTTGTGCGGGGCTTGCCCGTATAAACACGCGGAATAATGAATATCTTGTCCTTGACCTTTTCCTGAACGTCACGAAGTCTCGTGATATAATCGATAATACTGTCCTCTCTGTCAGCGGAGCAGGGACCGATTATCAGTATAAATCTGTCGTCCTCCCCGCGCAGAATTTTATGTACTGTCGCATCACGCTCAGCCTTTATTTTAGCCGCCTTTTCCGAGACGGGATACTGTTCCTTTATCTCCATAGGAATCGGCAGACGCCTGATAAAATCACAGTTCATAGTTTATTACCCCCTAATATTATTAATCCTTTGGTTTGTCGAAGACCGCTCTGCGCGCCGTTGAATAACGCATCATTTCGCGCAGCCCCTCGCGGTCGCCTTCAATGAGAAGTGTCTTGAGCTTGTCAAGCTCACCCTCGAAAAGCTCCATTTCGCTTATTAAAGCGTCCTTGTTAAGAAGGAAAAGCTCGCTCCACATATCGTCGTTAAGCCTCGCTATCCTTGTAAGGTCGCGGAATGAATCTCCCGTGTATTCCTCAAGGTGCGGTGTCGTCTGACATGTCATGAGCGCGATTGCAATGCAGTGTGTGAGCTGCGAAACAAATGCGATTATTTTGTCATGCTCTTCAGGTGAAAGCTCAGATATTCTTGCAAATCCCAAAACCTCACCGATGCTTTTGCAAAGCTCAATTGCGCCTTGAGTATTTTTGTCTGTCAGTACAACAACGTAGTTCGCTCCCTTGAATATGGAGTCGTCGCAGTTTTGTACACCGCTCTTTTCGCGGCCTGCCATAGGATGAGCCGCGATAAATTCAACATCGTCCCTCAGCATTGACTGTATGTCATAAACAATGCACGATTTTACGCCCGTAACGTCAGTAATCACAGCACCTGATTTAAAATATTTTTGATATTCGGCAACCCATTCCTTGAAAACGTGCGGGTAAAGCGCAAAAACAACAATGTCAGCCTCGCCTACAAGCTGCGCTTCCACCTCATTTGTTGCGTATTCCACAAGTCCCTCATCAATCGCGTATTCAACCGATGCGTGACTTCTCGTTATAGCCTTTACATGATACCCCTGACGTGTCAATGACATAGCGTAGCTTCCGCCCAACAGACCAAGACCGACAATGAGTATATTCATATCTCGATTAAGCTTCAATTTCCTCAACCTCCCCTCCGAGGCTTTTAATTATTTCAAAATAGTCAGGCAGACTTTTGCGCACCGCCTCAGCACCCGTAATCTCACCGCCCAAAAAGAGCAGTGCTGTCGCCATTGCCATCACGACACGGTGATCGTTGTGTCCGTCAATCACCTCATTCGGCGCGTGAAGGGCACATTTGGGCACGACAATTTTATTTTCGTATACCTCACATTCAACTCCCAGCTTATATAGCTCCTGTGCCATAGCCTCTCCCCTGTCGCTTTCCTTAATCTTGAGACGCGACGTGTCAGTGAGCGTTACACCGTGGCAAAGTGCGCCGACGGTCATAAGTATGGGTGCGATATCGGGACATTCCGAAACGGATATGACGGCGTGACTGTGAGTCAGATTTTCCATCATATCGGAGCAAACTCTGTCTCCCTGAAGTGAATTTTGATTGAGTCCCGATACGCAAACGTCAAATCCGAGGCACTTGAGCGCGATGAAAAACGCTGCGTTTGACCAGTCACCCTCAACATCCCCTGAATACGGCTGATACCTTTGACCGCTCGGTATGACAAATGTATATTTGTCGGGACGGGAAACTGTAACTCCGTATTTATTTAAAGCGTCGAGTGTTAAATCAATATACGGCGCACTTTCAAGCGGCGGGGTGACGTGAATCGTGCTTTCACCCTGATCCTTTGCTAAGGGAAGTGCAAAAAGCAGACCGCTAATAAACTGACTGCTTATATTTCCGGGAACATAATAT
>JAJQHI010000059.1 GCA_021199825.1 Bacillota bacterium | reverse complement strand
CTTGAAGTCTCTGTTGAAAATCTCCCCGACTGGGAGCGCGTCGGCAGGCTGCGCGACGATATAGCCGACCATATCATCAAAAATATCGGCTGTGCGCATATAAACGGAAGCATGACCTCACGCCACCCCGGAAATCTCAGCGTCAGCTTTGACGGCGTTGAGGGCGAGAGCCTCATGCTCACCCTCGACTCACGCGGCGTGTGCGTCTCGACAGGCTCCGCCTGCTCATCTGGCGCCGCAGAACCCTCACATGTCATCACAGCTCTTTCAGATGACAAAAGGGAAGCACTGACCCGCGCCAAAGGCTCCGTCCGCATAACGCTGTCCCATCCTACGACAAAAGAGGACGCGGAATATATAAAGGAATGCCTGACGACGTGCGTCGCCTCTCTGCGCCAGATTACGCTTTGATGCTCTCCCGTCACACTCGTTCCTGAAAATGGGACGAATCCGCCTAATAAAGTGCATTTCTGTATAAAATCTGCCGCGAAAAATCGCGTTTCGGCTCATTTTTGTGCAACTTGTACAGGTGTAGAAAATTCGCGCCGATTTTTGTGCAGTTTGCACAATAAACTCGCTTTTTCGAGTGATTCGCGTTGAAATTAGTTCCAGCATCGAAAAAATATTACATTGTAAATCTGATTTACATGACGCGAATTCAAGCTCAAAACGCCCTTCTACAGAGGGTGTTTTGACCCAAATCAACACCTTTATATAGGGTTTCTGCCCTCCGGAAAATCAAAATCAGACGTCTGATAAGTAAATTTTATTTACCGAACGCCGCCTGCACCCCTCCGATTAACAATAATGAAACAATCATTTAATCATGGGTTTCAATTTACGCAGTCGTATGATTTTATCAAGTATTCATCACTTGCTTTTCAGATAACCGTCAGATTTTTTTATTGATACTTGACAACTTTTTCGAGCTATGATATAATATCTTTATATAAAATAAGTAGTGTGGCGCATTGCCCGCTCCATGATTTTATGAGACGCCCCGAAAAGGGCGCGCCAAGCAATTCAGAACTCTTCGGACAGCGGCTCCCGTGAGCTGATGCCGCGTCCGTTTAGGTAAACCAGGCAGGAGGATTTTCATGAAGAGAACAAAGCTTCAAAGACTTGTCGCCCTTCTTTTGACTGTCGTTATGCTGATGGGGACACTTAGCGTTGGTACTATGGTGTCCGCTGATGAGGAAGACGATACGACAACGGAAGAAGAGACCGACGACGAAACTGATGATTCGTCAACGAGCTCTAGCTCATCGCACTCATCCCTTCAGGAACTGAGCGATACGCTGAACGCAATCTCGTATGAGGAATATCAGATTGCACACAGCTACAGCACGGACCTTCGCGCTACCCAAAGCGTGACGATCAACGCGGTTGAGGCTGTTAATGAGGAAGAAACCGACGCCGAAATCGAGGTGTCATCGGATTATTATTATGAAACGTCCGGCGACAGCCTTTATATCGGCGAAACAGGCACCGTAACGTGGAACGTCACCGTTCCCGAAACGGGATTTTACGCGATGAAGATCGTGTACTACCCTGTTGATAATAAGGATAACTCGGTTGAGCGCATGCTTTATATCAACGGCAAGGTGCCCTTCTCCGAAGCGCGCTACCTCGCGATGACAAAGATATACGTCAACGAGTATTCCACGGACGAGACCGGCAGCTACGTCTTTGACGCGGACATCAACGGAAACGATATTCGCCCGTCAACCTCGACCACTCCCGAATGGTGCGAGTACGTGCTCATGGATTCAAACGGATACTATGCGGACGCGCTTGAGATTTATTTTGAGGAAGGCGAAAACACGATAGCGCTTGAGGGCGTGCGTGAACCCGTTGTCATCTGCTCGATAACGCTCTATCCGTATGAGGATCTTCCCACATACGAGGAGGTTGCGGCAGGGTACGCTGCGAACGGATACACCGAGGCTTCCTCATCGATAAAAATCGACGCTGAGTTTACAAGCGCGACATCGCACATAACCATCTACCCGATATACGACAGAACATCCGCCATCACCGATCCTCAGGATCCGGTTCTCATCAAGCTCAACACGATAGGCAGCGAGCACTGGGAAACATCGGGACAGTGGATTGAATACGACATAGAGGTTCCGGAGGACGGATTATATACAATAGCCCTTCGCTTCAAGCAGTCGGAGCTGTCCGGACTTTTCACCTCAAGACGCCTTTACATAGACGGCGAGATACCGTTTGAGGAGTGCAACTACCTGAGATTTGAATACGCGAACTCATGGCAGTCAAAGGCGCTCGGCGTCAATGAGGACGGAGACGAACCCTATCAGTTCTACCTGACCGCGGGCACACACACCATTCGTTTTGAAGTAACGCTCGGCGAGTTTGGCTCGATAGTCCGTCAGGTAAGCGAATCGCTTGACGTCATAAACGACTGCTACCTTTCAATCCTGAAGCTCACGGGAGCAAGCCCCGACTCGTACCGCGATTACGGATTCTCCCGCACAATTCCCTCAACGCTCACGAATCTTGTAAAAGAGGGACAGAACCTTCAGAAGGTTATCGACGAACTTGAAACAATGAACGGAGGCGCGAGCGAAAACACCGCGACGCTTTCGGAAATTCAGAGACTTGTCGAGAAGATGGGCTCCGACGAGGACGAGATAGCATCGAACCTCTCGCTGCTCAAAACATATGTAGGCTCACTCGGAACGTGGATAAACACGGTTGTGAGCCAGCCGCTTGAAATCGACTACATCATGGTTCAGCCCGCGTCCGCGGAACTTCCGCAGGCGGAGGCAGGCTTCATTCAGGCAATCTGGTTCGAGATTCGCTCCTTCATCGGAAGCTTCTACACCGACTATAACTCACTCGGCTCAACCGTTGAGGTTGACGAATCAAACTCCGTTGAGGTATGGGTTGTAACCGGACGCGACCAAACAAACATCATCCGTACACTTATCGATAATACCTACACCCCGTATTCGGGAATCGCTGTTAACCTGAAGCTTGTCGCGGGCGGAACGCTGCTGCCTTCAATTCTGGCGGGCACCGGACCTGACGTATCGCTCTTCACGGGTGACGGCGACGTAATCAATTACGCAATCCGCGGCGCCCTTCAGGGCATGAATGACAAACAGTGCAAGAACTGCGCTGAGCATGGCGTTGAGACGCTCAAGTACGTTGACGGCGGCGACACAACGTGTGACGTGTGCGGCGCTGAGGGCGAGGACAACTGGGAGGTTTACTTCGATACCTTTGAAGAGGTAACGGCACGCTTCGCTGAATCGGCAACCGTCCCGCGGACCCTTTACGGCGAGACATTCGCTATCCCTGAGACACAGACCTTCCCGATGCTCTTCTACCGCAAGGACATCCTTGTTGACCTCGGTCTTGAAATCCCCGAAACATGGGACGACCTGCTCGGGATGATACCTGTCCTTCAGTATAATAACATGGACGTCGGTCTTACTGCTGACTACCTGACCTACCTCTATCAGATGGGCGGCGAGCTTTACGCGGACGATGGAATGAGAGTCAACCTCGACTCGAACTTGGCACTTGAGGCGTTCGAGATGATGTGTAATATGTTCACCATGTATTCGCTCCCGTATTCGTACGACTTCGCGAACAGATTCAGAACAGGTGAGATGCCTGTTGCAGTAGCGGCTTATACATCATATAACCAGCTCACAGTCTTCGCGACAGAGATTTCGGGACTCTGGGAATTTACCACAATCCCCGGAATGGAGCAGGAGGATGGCTCGATTAACTACACGGCAGTATCCACCGTTGTCGGCGTCGTAATGATAAAGGGCAGCGATAATAAGCAAAACGCTTGGTCGTTCATCGACTGGTATACAGACACCGAGTTCCAGTCATCGTACTCCAACGAGTTGGTGGCACTCCTCGGTTCTGCCGGAATGAACCCGACTGCAAACGTGGAAGCGCTCGCAACGCTCTCATGGACGCAGTCCGAGTACGCATCGCTCTATGATCAGTTCCAGAACCTGACCGCGGTGCCCAACTACCCCGGCTCCTACATTATCTCGCGTTACACGAACTTCGCGTTCCTGTCCGCATATAATGATGGCGCATCCCCGACCAACTCGCTTCTGGGCTATGTAAACACCATCAACAAGGAGTTTACGAGAAAGCGTGAGGAATTCGAACTTGAGACGCTCGATGTCGGTGAGACCCTCGCCGAAAAGCGCATAAGCCAGGCACTTGAGGTAATTGAAGACCTCTCCTCCAACGATAAGACGACCTATCAGGTTCTCATCTCGGAGTTTGAGACAGCCTGCGACAACGCTTTGGCGGGTGACGCGACACAGACTGAGTATGACGCTCTTCTGACAGCGGCTGAAAACCTCAAGAACACAAGCAGCATCTTCGACGACGTATACACGTATGCGTCTGAGGCAAAGACAGCACTTGAATCATACGTCTGATAAAGATTAACTAAACTTGCAAAGGAGATAAACGCCAATGTCTAATTCGACAGAATCAGCAGCAGTTGAAGCTCCGGCAAAGAAACCCGTATCCCGAAAGGATATGACCAGACTTCAGTGGACGCTGAAGGAGATGAAAACGAATAAGGTGGGTTACTTCATGGTAGCCCCCTTCATGATAGTCTTCCTCGCGTTCACTGTCGTCCCGGTCGTGCTTTCGATAGTACTGAGCTTTACCGACTTTAACATGCTCCAGTTTCCAAACTTCGTGTTCCTGGATAACTACATTCGCCTGTTCTTGGATGATGACCTCTTCATAACAGCGATAACGAATACCTTGATATTCGCAGTTATCACGGGACCTACGTCGTACTTCCTCTCACTCTTCATCGCGTGGTTCATCAATGAGCTTTCGCCGAAGATAAGAGCGCTCGTAACATTGGTCTTCTACGCCCCGTCAATCGGAGGCAACGTATACCTTGTCTGGGGTACGCTTTTCTCAAGTGACTCCTACGGCTGGGTAAACGGCTGGCTCCTCAACTGGGGACTGATAGATGAACCGATTCTGTGGTTCTACGACGCGGACTATGCAATGCCTCTTTGTATAGTCGTCGCCCTTTGGACCTCCCTTGGCACCGCGTTCCTTTCGTTTATCGCGGGACTTCAGGGAATCTCAAAGTCATATTATGAGGCAGCCGCGGTCGACGGAATCAGAAACCGCTGGCAGGAACTTTGGTATGTCACCCTCCCCGTAATGAAGCCGCAGCTGATGTTCGGTGCCGTGCTTGCTATAACAGGCTCCTTCGGATTCGGCGGAATCGTTACAGCGCTCTGCGGATTCCCGTCCGTTGACTACTGCTGCTGGACGATAGTCCATCACCTTGAGGACTACGGCGGACAGCGATGGGAGGTCGGATATTCGTCAACCATTGCGGTGCTGCTGTTCGCTATGGAAATCGGAGCGAACATGCTGGTACAGAAATTACTCTCAAAGGTAGGACAATAACATGGCAAAAAAGTTAAGAACAAGAGGTCATAAGGTTGTCCTCAACCGCTCAAGAGGAGGCGACGCGGGAATCACCGTATTCCTCGTCATCATGGGAGTGTTCATGTTCCTTCCCATGCTTTACGTCCTTCTTCAGTCCGTCAAGCCCCTTGACGAGCTGTGGATGTACCCCCCCCGCTTCTACGTCATCAATCCGACACTCTCAAACTTCAGCGACCTCTTTTCACTGATGTCGGATTCTTGGGTTCCGTTCTCCCGCTACATATTCAATACGGTCTTCATCTCCGTTGCGGGAACCTTCGGAAACCTCGTATTTGCGTCCCTCGCGGCGTATGCGCTCGCTAAGCTCCATTTCCCTGGACGTGATTTCATGTTCAACATAGTCGTTAGATCGCTCATGTTTACATCAACGGTTACAAGCGTCTGCGTGTTCATCATCATGTCATGGCTCGGATGGATCGACACATACCTCGCGGTTATCGTCCCCTCATTCGGCTACACCCTCGGACTTTACCTCATGAAGCAGTTCATGGAGACCAACGTTGCCGATGAGATACTCGAATCAGCCCGCCTTGACGGTGCCTCGGAGCTTTACGCCTTCTGGGCGATAGCAATGCCGATGGTTAAGCCCGCTTGGCTAACGCTTATAATCTACTGCTTCCAGGGACTTTGGAACTCCGGCTCATCGATTTACATCTATTCGGAGCAGCTCAAGTCACTCAACTACGCAATCTCACAGATTACCGCCGGCGGTATCGCCCGTGCGGGAGCGTCAGCGGCAGCAACCGTCATCATGATGGCAGTCCCGATTCTCGTCTTCGTTGTTTCACAGAGCAACATCATCGAGACGATGGGCTCATCGGGCATGAAGGATTAAGGAGGCAGCAATGGAACACTACGGCAAAAGAAGGCGTTTCCTCAGCAGAATGATACTTCTCATGGTATTCGTAATGCTGCTCTCGGTATTCGCAGTAGGTGCAGGTGCGACCTCGTACACCACCTATACATATTCATACGACGGATTCGCGCTTGAGTCACCTGACGCTTACGTCCCTGAAAGAAGCGTAGACTCTACCTATATCGGACTTGACACAGCGCTTGATGCTGTCCGCGACCTTGAGGTTGACGACGACGGAAATGTGTATATCGTCGATTCGACCCTCAACGCGGTCATCGTGATGGATACATATTATAAGCTCAAGTTCACGATATCGTCCTTCACAAATGAGTGGGGCGTGGAAGACAGCTTCAACAGCCCGCAGGGCGTGTTTATATCTGAGGATTATATATACGTCTGCGACACGAGCAACAACAGAATCGTGATGTTTGACCGCGAAGGAAACT
The DNA here is from genome assembly GCA_021199825.1 of Bacillota bacterium. Lineage (GTDB taxonomy): Bacteria > Bacillota > Clostridia > Oscillospirales > CAG-272 > DTU064. Next base: position 1,331 of record JAJQHI010000059.1, on the reverse strand, counting down.
ACTATAAGACGGTTCAGAAGCCTGAATCCTCCTACTTCGAGGAAGGAAGCCTCTATAGACCTATAGCGTGTGCGGCTGACGCTTACGGACGTATCTACGTCGTATCAAGCACCACATATCAGGGCATCATCGTAATGGATGACGACGCCAACTTTATGGGCTTTATCGGCGCACAGAAGGTTACCATCTCAGCGTGGGAAATCATTTGGCGTAACTTCCAGACGGATGAACAGAGAGAATCCAGCTCGGAATACGTTTCGACTGAGTTCAACAACATCACAATCGACGACGACGGATTTGTATACGTAACCACAAACTCAATCGATGAGTATACGCAGCAGTCCGCAATGAACAGCAGATCCACCTCCGGCGACTACGCCCCCGTTAAAAAGCTCAATTCCGCTGGTACGGACGTTATGAGCAGAACGGGCTTCTGGCCGCCCTCCGGTGAGGTTAAAGTATCCGACTCCCCAACCGCCGACATTACAGGCGCGTCATCAATCGTTGACGTAGCGGTCGGACCTGAGGATACATGGTCAATCATCGACCAGAAGAGATCAAAGGTTTATACCTATGATAAATGGGGCAACATGCTCTTCATCTTCGGCGATTCTGGCGACCAGCTCGGAAATATCTCCACGATTGCAGCCGTTGTCTATAACGGAAATGACATTCTCCTGCTTGACAGCTCAAGAGACAGCTTTACCGTATATAGACGCACAGAGTACGGAGACCTTTTGATTGAGGCTCTCCAGCATCAGAACGAAAGACTCTATGACCTCCAGGTTGATGACTGGACGCTGATTTTGCAGCGCAACAGTAACTTCGACCAGGCATACATAGGAATCGGCGACGCGCTCTACCGCGACGGTGAATATGAAGAGGCAATGGATTACTACTCACTCGCCTATGACACAGAGGGCTATTCAGATGCCTTCCGTGAGGTCAGAAAAGATTGGATGTCGTCCTACATTTGGGTCATCCCGATTGTAATAATCGTTGTCTGCGTCGCAGTCTCAAGATTCTTCAAGTACGCGAACAAGGTGAACACGGAAACGCAGCTCAAGGTCGGACGCAAGAGCTTCAAGGAAGAGCTTCTCTACGCCTTCCACCTGATTTTCCATCCGTTCGACAGCTTCTGGGACCTCAAGCATGAGCAGAGAGGCTCAATCAGAGCGGGCATGGTCTACCTAATCATAACAATTGCCGCGTTCTTCTATCAGTCAGTCGGTACGGGCTACATCTTCAACCCGACAGGAACATCAATGAACCTGTTTGCGTGCATCGCGTCTGTTTGCGTGCCGCTTGTCCTCTTTGCTGTGGGTAACTGG
>JAJQHI010000172.1 GCA_021199825.1 Bacillota bacterium | reverse complement strand
ATCTGAAGCTGCTGCCTGATTTTCGCTCTGACATTGTTGTTGTCAGGATGTTTCTTTGCCAGCTCCCGTTCAAAATCATACACCATATCAAGCGAAAAAGTATTCTCACTTATTGAATTAACGCAATCCAATATATCAAGCAACCAACCGCGAGCCGCGATATCACATATCCTCATATTTTCCGCTTGCCTGACTTGACTTAAAACGTCAGACTTGTCAAGAGCAACGCCGTCTTCGATTATTGCTATACGTCCCTGGATCGGTATATTTTCATATATGATATTGCATCGACCCAGCCACCGCGGCGGGCGCTTGGCGCTAACGGCTTTCTTTTTTCTATCAGTTCAGGCGTAAAGAAAAATTTAGGCACGAAAATTACTTTTTCCACCCTCATTTTTTTAAGAGAATAGTTCATAAACAAAAAATCCGGATTATTGTTGCAATTGATTCTTTGAATGAACGTATTATACGCGCCGTCCGGAATTTTAGATCCGAAGTTACCGTCTTTGCTTTTCTGCTCGTACTCATTTTTGCAGTCAGGACAATAAAAATCCGCCGCAGGATTGTTGTTCGGAAACTTACAAAGCTGCGGGCACCCGCAAACTGGACAAAACATTTGTGCCGCCGTCCATGATTCCGTCAAAACACGCGCAATTTGCGATTTGCTTTTATAACCGCTCATTAAACTGTTGTCAAGTGACGTATCAATCATAATTTTTCCATTTTCATTCATCGCATTTCATCCAAATCCTTATTTACCTACACAGAACTTGGAGAATATCTCGTCTACGACGTCTCCCGTGACCTCGCGTCCGTCAATCTGGCAAAGTGCGCCGTACGCGCCTTCAAGCTCCGTGACGATTATATCCGCGGGAAGCCCCTCGCCAAGCGCCGTCAGGGCTGAATTTATATATTCAAGCGCTTCATTTGCAGCCGACGCCTGACGCGCACTCGATATAATCGCGTCCCTGCCAACTGAAAGCGTCCCGTCAGTGAATTTTTCCCTTATGAAGTCCTTGATTTTCTCAAAGCCCCCGCCGCTCAAAAGCGATGCCTCAACATAATCAACCGAGCGCTCCGCGAGCGCATTTTTTATTTTTTCGAGCGTCTCTCTCCCCGCCGCGTCAGTCTTGTTGATAACAGCGAGCGTCACGGCGTCCGTTTGCGGTATCTCACATTCAAGCGGCTCGTCTGACGCCGAGTCAATCACCCACAAAATAAGCTCAGCCGCACCCGCCTCGCGGCGCGCGCGCTCAACTCCCATCGACTCAATCAAATCGTCAGTTTCTCGTATGCCCGCCGTGTCGGATATTGTGAGCAATACATCATGCGCCGTCACCTCCGCCGTCAGAACGTCTCTTGTCGTCCCCGCGATGTCTGTCACAATCGCGCTCGCCTCACCCGTGAAAAGGTTGAAAAGCGTGCTTTTGCCCGCGTTCGGGCGACCTATAATTGCGGTTTTCACACCACACGACAGCGCCTTCCCCGTTTTATATGAAGCCGACAGCCTTGAGATGCCGCCGCGTATCCCCTCGCATTCGCTGACTGCCTCATCACGTCCGACCACCGTCAGCTCCTCATCGGGATAATCTATGACAGCCGAAAGCGAGGACAAAAGGGACATTACGCGTGCGGATATTTCCGACACCTCCGCCGACAGCTTCCCTGCCGCGTCCGGTGAGGAAAGCCTCAGCTGCGCGTCCGTTTTGGCGTAAAGCCGCTCACCGACAGCCTCTGCCTCGGAAAGCGTCAGCTTACCCGACAAAAAGGCGCGGCGAGTAAACTCTCCCGCGGGCGCGGGCAGCGCTCCTGCCGAAAGAACAGCCTCAAGCACACGGGCTGTCAGCAGAACGCCGCCGTGACATGAGATTTCAACGGTGTCCTCGCCCGTAAAGGAGCGCGGCGACAAAAAGACGGTCGCTATCCCGTCGTCTATCACCTCGCCGTTATATTTGATTTTGCCATAATACGCGCGCGAGCCCTCAGCCTCGGTAATACTCATACCAGATACGGGGAAAAACACGCGTGAGGCGACCTCCAGCGCCTCATCTCCCGATATTCTGACGACCGCAATCCCTCCTGTGCCGTGAGGGGTCGATATCGCCGCAACAGTTTTAAAAAGTGTATTCATGACCTTATATAATTTATGGGGAGCGTACGCATCGCTACACTCCCCATGATTTTTTTATTCGTCGTCCGACATCGCGTCGGAGGCACTGGATGTGGGCGCGGACTTAGGTCCTCTGCCCCTGTTCCCCCTGTCGGGTGATACAACAATTCTTCTCTCGGAGTCGTTTCCGACCGAATGCGTCGAAACGCCCTCAAAGCTCTGAAGCTCCGAATGCACAATGCGTCTTTCATATGACGACATGGGCTCAAGAGAGGTCGAGCGTCCCGTCTTTCTGACCTTCGCAGCTGTTCTTCTCGCGAGCGCGCGCAGCGTCTCCTCACGCTTTGCGCGGTAGCCGGCAACATCCACCATCACGCGCACATATTTGTGCTCGTCTTCGGCGCCATCGGATCCCTCGGCGCCCTCTGCTTCCTCGCCCTCAGCGGGCTTTGTGTATCTTTTGTTTGTCGCGAGGGACGCGAGATACTGGATTGAGTCAAGCGTTTCTCCGTGGTGACCGATGAGGTAGCTCGTTCCCTCGCCCTCAACGTTGATGAGAACGCCGTCCTCGGTATCAGTCTTTGTCACAGTCGCGTCAAGTCCCATAGCGTCCACTATTGCCTTCACAAAGTCAAGCGCGGGGCTCGGATCAGGAAGCTCATATGTAACCTTCACAACAGCGGGGGAAGCTCCGATTCCGAGTATTCCCTTTTTCGGCTGCTCAACTATGTCAATCTGTATTCCATCAGGGTCAACCTCGCCGCTCACCTGTGTTTTGGCGGTCGCGATTGCCTCACTTATTGTTTTTCCCGTTACGGTAAATTCCTTTTTCATGATAAATAACCTTCTTTTTAATTTTCGCCGGAAGAGCTGTCTGCTGATGTATCAACAACAGTTGATGTATCAGCTGAAGTCGATGTACCTTCCGTGCCGTTGTCATCACCGCTCTCTTTCTTTTCGGTGACGTCCTTCTTTTTCTTTTTGCCCGCCGCCTTGTCTGACATAGTGTCTGTCTTCAGGGGCGCTGCCTCAAGAAGCGCGTTCTTCTCACCTCCTGAGTTCGTCTTTGACGAACTCTCTGCCTTGAATGAAGATGTACCATCTTCATTCAACGGCTCCTCCTCGTCATCATCAAAGTCGATTCTGTGAAGCGAACGCGGTTTTGGATGGTCGGCATCGTACACCTTTTTGATGCCGCCGTTTCCGCTCGATGATCCGCCCGACTTTTTGGGCTTCTTTCCGAGATATTCGCGCTCCGCCGCCAAAAGCTCCTCCTCCGTGAATTTCGGTGTGGGCATAACCTTTGAGAGCACTACTTGCTGTGCAAACGAGAGCAGGTTTCTCCAAATCCAGTATACACCGATAGCCGAGGGAACGACGTACGCAAAGTAAGCGCACATCAGGGGCGTGATCCACATCATAATCTTCATTGAGGACTGGTTCTGCGCGTCCTGAGTCGCATCGGACTGATAGGTGAACTTTCTCTGAAGCTTTGTCGTTATCAGCATTACGGCTCCCGTGAGAACGGGGACCAGAATGTAAGGCCAGAACTGATTTGACGGGATAACCGAAAGGTCAAACACACCGAACATCGTAAAGTCAGGGAAGACGGTCGATTCCGTGATTCCCGAAAGCTCGTCGAAATTTGTGATTACCGACCTGATGCCGTCAAGTCCGTTGTCCCTGATAAAGGTAATGACGCTTATTTCCTCATATGAGGTTGTGAGTGTGCCGCCAAGCTGCTCCACCGCGGACTTGAGAGCGTCTATAACACCCTCGTTAAGCCTTGTGATGTATGTCAGGGGCTGGCGCACTACCGTGAAGAGGGCCAAAATAATCGGCAGCTGAATGAGAAGCGGCAGACATCCGCTGGCGGGGTTGTAGTTCTCCGCCTGATAGAGAGCCATAAGCTCGTCATTCATTTTCTTCTGCGTCGCCTGATCAGTGCGTCCCGCGTATTTCTTCCTGATAGCGCTCTCCTTCGGGCGAAGGGACGCCTGCTTTATCATGCCCTTTTGCTGTCTTATGCCAAGGGGCAGGAGAATGAGCTGCATTACCAGCGCGAAAAGCAGAAGAGCAAACGCATAATTGTTTGTTATGCTGTAGCATATGCGCATGATGAAGCCCATGGGCACATAGAGAATATCAAGGATTCCAAAGCTCGAATCCTCCTCCATAATCGATATGGGCTCGGTATCGGTCACCTCCGCCTCTGTGTCTGCGTCCGTTTCCGCCTCCGCGGTCTCTTCCGCGGATGAGGTTCCCTCTTCTGTTTCCGCTGATACCGTAAAGGAATAGGCGGCTGAGAATATCATGATAACGGACAAAACAATCGCGGCGACCGAAATCAATCGCATATGTCTTTTCTTTGTATCTGTCATTTTACCTTCCCTGCCTGCGGCTTTTGTCGATATATTCATGCGCGGGGATGCCGCATTTTCCCGCGCCGTCGGTGCTGCACCCGTGCGGTTTCCCGCCGATATAATTTCAATGCAGCCTTATGTTTTTTTGCCTTTGTGCTTTTTTTCGGGGACGGGGTCATACCCTCCGCGGGAAAACGGATTGCAGCGCAGAATTCTCCACACCGTGAGCGCCGTACCCACAAAGAAGCCGCGCTTCAAAAGCGCCTCCTTTGCGTACTGTGAGCATGTAGGCGTAAATCGGCACGACGGGGCGCCCTTCATGGGTGAGATATACTTCTGATAAAGCTCAATGAGCCACACTAAAACGTGCTTCATGATGCCACAGTCAGTCCGAGCTCGTCAAAGCCGCGCTTCATATCACGTGCCACAGCCGTTGACTTTGCGTATTTTGACGCGTCCCTGCCGGCGATAACGATAAAGTGACCGCCCGAAATAAGCGGGTCGTTTTGGCGGTATGCCGCTCGGAGCACCCTTTTTATTCTGTTTCGTTCGACAGCACCCCCGCGCTTTTTTGTCACCGTGAGCCCGTATAGGTTGCCGCCGCCTTCATACCCCGTGAGCACATATAAAACGGAATATCTTCCGACGTATTTTCTGCCCTTCTTGTAAGCACGAGAAAAGACCTGTCTGTCCTTTATGGTTCCCTTCATTTTCGTCCTTGTATCCTCCCCTCTTCCGTCAGGGGTTTATGATTTATGCTTGTAACCTGCAAGAATAGGCACAGTATCCCAAACACAGCTGTATGTCTTGGAATTTGAGCATGATTCAGAATATATGCAGAAGGACTGCATATATTCTGAAAATGCGGGCTTGGGAATCTTAATATGAGAGTCTTGCTCTGCCCTTGCTGCGACGTCTCTTCAAAACCTTGCGCCCGTTAGCGGTCTTCATTCTCTTCATGAATCCGTGTTCTTTCTGTCTTTGAAGCTTCTTGGGCTGATATGTCCTTTTCATCTCGGCACCTCCTTATCCTATAAACGCACTTTACGGAAGTCTTTTATTGCGTCAATTTATCGTGACACGCCTTTTATTATACCCCCTCAAATTCACGTTTGTCAAGTGATTTTCGCAAAAGAAATGAGATTTGTGCCCCTGAGAGCAGATTTTTTTCTCGCTCACGCCTCTTTTTTTCGCTTTTCCGCCCGATTTTAGAACATTTGTTCATTATGACGGAAAAACGGGGTCGGAACGAGCGTATTTTCTCTTTGATACGGACGTTTATTTTCGCTTTCCCTCTTGAAATTTTCCCGCGTTTGTGGTATAATAAAGAGGTATAAAACTATGATATGTAAGGGCGATTTGTTTTGAATAAGGATTTATCGATTATTATGTCCTCAGTCAAGTCCGAACTGAGGGGACGCTTTTCGGAAACTTCATACGGGCTCTTCTTTTCTGAGCTTCAGCTTCTCTCCCTTGAGGGTGAAAGCGGCGCCTACACCGCCGTCGTATCAGTTCCAACAAGCTTTAAGCAAAATATTCTTGAAAAAAATCATTCGGGCGCTCTCAACGATGTCTTCTCCCTGATTCTTGGGTCCCCATGTATTGTGGTCCTCGTCACAGACGAGCCGAAAACCGCATACGACCCCAAAGCCATGAGCGTGGGGCTCACAGAAACGCCGACCTCCCCTGAGGAGGTGAGCCTGACAGCGGGCACCGAGGACTTCGTTTTTCATTCGGAATACACCTTTGACAACTTCATTGTCGGCGACTCAAACAAATTCGCGCACGCCGCCTGCGTTGCCGTTTCTGGCACCCCCGGCTCCGTATACAATCCCCTTTTCATATACGGGCACAGCGGGCTTGGCAAAACTCATCTGATGTACGCGGTTACAAATGAGCTGAAGCGCCAAAATTCAACACTCAACGTCGTATACATAAAGTGTGAGGAGTTCACGAACCAGTTAATAGCTGCGATAGCCAACAAGTCAACGCAGCAGTTCCGCGAAAAATTCAGACGCGCGGACGTGCTTTTGATGGACGACGTACAGTTTGTGGCGGGCAAGACCTCAACACAGGAGGAGCTGTTCCACACGTTCAACACGCTTTACGACGCCGGCAAGCAGATTATATTCACCAGCGACCGACCGGCGCGTGACATCAAGCTGCTTGAGGACAGAATCAAAACGAGGTGCGAGTGGGGGCTTATAGCAGATATCCAGCCGCCGGACCCTGAGCTGAGATGCGCCATCATAAAGAAAAAATCCGAGGCTATGGACCTGCCCCTGACCACAGAGGTTATAAATTTCCTCTCGGATAAGCTGAAAAGCAATGTACGGCAGATTGAGGGGACGCTCAAGCGGCTGAAAGCCATGTGCTTTGTCATGGGCTCTGAGGCGACGGTGGAGCTTGCGTCAAAATGCGTTGCCGATATTGTGCCTGAGGAGGTTCCCGTTGAGGCAAAGGCTGACAGGATTCTGTCTGAGGTCGCCTCAAGGTACGGGGTTGAGGTGAAGGATCTGCTCGGAAAGAGCAGGACGAAAAGCCTGTCGTGGGCGCGTCACGTTGCCGTGTATGTGCTCCGAAAGAAGACGGATCTGTCGCTGCCCGCCATAGGCAAGAAGTTCGGGCGCGACCACTCGACTATTATCTCATCCATCAACGTCATTGAAAAGGAGCTTGACTCAAATCCCGCCTTCGCGGTCGAGCTCAATGAGCTTTTGAACGACATCGAATAGGGCGGGTATGTTTTCCACATTCAAGTCGATTTCATCCACATGTTTTCCACAGGCTGTGGAAAAGGGTGTGGAAAACTCAAAAAAGAACGGTTGAAAACTCAGGGGCGTATATTTGAGATTCCCCGTCATACCTATGCTTTTCGGGGTGTGAAAACTGTTGGACGCGGGCTGTTGAAAACTCATTTTGAGTGATTTTTCGCCCTAAAACGACACAGAAATGTAAGATAATTGAATGAGGTTTCCCTGACGAAGCTTTCGGGGGGCTGTGGATTCGGAGCTTTTTCTCAACATGATTTGAGGGGTTGTTTCAACATGAGAGAGGGGTCGAAAAACCTTTGTAAGCAGAAGGTTTTTTGAGAGTTTCAACATTTCAACACCCGCCTACTTCTGCGACTGCTAAAATATAAATATATATATTTATTATATTATCGCCCGCGGATAAGGATGGAACACACTCACTGATGTGTTTTCCACAGCCGGGAACGCTTGAGGCAACCAAAGAGCAACAATAAAAGAGAACATGGAGGTATACAGTAATGAAGGTCAGATTTGAAAAGGATTCGCTTATAGCAGCGGTCACACCCGCCATGAGCGCAACATCGAATAAGAATACAATTCAGGCAATTGAGGGTCTTTTGCTTGAGGCGCACGGGAGTGAGTGCGTTATTACGGGATACGACACGGAAAAGGGAATAAGAACCTCCGTCGAATGCGAGGTCATCGAGGAGGGGGACTATATAATAAACGCACAGAAGCTCTTCTCAATTATAAAGGCTATGCCGTCTGAGGAAATTCTCCTTACGGTAAACGACAAGATGAACGTCAAAATCAAGAGCGGGCGCAGCTGCTTTGATCTTCACGCGCTTCCGGGCAGCGACTTCCCCGCGCTCCCGTCTCTTTCTGGCGAGATGGGCTTTGACGT
>JAJQHI010000001.1 GCA_021199825.1 Bacillota bacterium | reverse complement strand
GTCCCATACCTATGCATGGACCGCACGCGCATTCAAGAAGCCTTGCTCCCGCCGATAAAAATACCTCAAGCGCCCCCGATTTTGTTAGCGCGTCAAGCACCTCGCGTGAGCCGGGCGACACCGTGAGCGACACCGTCTCGGCTACGGTCTTTCCCCGAAGAATCTCTGCCGCAGCCGAAAGGTCTGCAAACGAGCTGTTTGTGCATGACCCTATGCACACCTGGTCGACCCTGATATCCGAAAGCTCCGATACGGGAACGCAGAGGTCAGCCATATGCGGGCAGGCTGCCATGGGAACGAGCGAGGAAAGGTCAATTTTGATTATTTTGTCGTATTCCGCGCCCGCGTCCGCTGAAAGTTCGTGCCAATCGTCCGCTCTGCCGTGGCGCTTCATATAGTCAAGCGTTATCTCGTCAGACGGGAAAACAGATGTTGTGGCGCCGCACTCGGCACCCATATTTGTAATCGTCGCCCGCTCGGTCAGCGTGAGGCTCTTTACCCCCTCGCCGAAATATTCGACAATGAAGCCGACCCCGCCCTTGACGGAAATCCGACCGAGCAGCTCAAGTATAACGTCCTTTGCCGTGACGTGAGGCGGGAGCTTCCCCGAAAGCTCGACACCCATGATTTCGGGACACTTTATGTAGTAGGGAGCGCCTCCCATTGCGGCGGCGACGTCAAGTCCGCCCGCGCCTATGGCGAGCATGCCGAGCGCGCCGGCTGTCGGCGTGTGGCTGTCCGAGCCTATAAGCGTCTTGCCCGGTATGCCGAACCTCTCAAGGTGAACCTGATGGCAGATACCGTTGCCGGGGCGGCTGTAGTAAAGCCCGAACTTTTTCGCGGCTGAATACAAAAATCTGTGGTCGTCGGCGTTTTCAAAGCCTGAGCCCAGGGTGTTGTGGTCAACATACGCGACAGAAAGCTCTGTCTTGACCTTATCGACCCCCATAGCGTCAAGCTCAAGATATGCCATTGTCCCCGTGGCGTCCTGCGTCAGGGTCTGGTCTATCTTAAGTCCTATTTCCTCTCCCGTTTTAAGCTCACCTGATACGATGTGAGACGAAAGAAGCTTTTCCGTTAGCGTGTGTTTCATCGTCTGTACCCCCTATATCAAAAATATTATATTTCTATAATTATATCATAATTTCATCGCCCCGTCAATGTACAAAATAGCCAAAATCATCTCCTGTCAAGCAAATTAAATCCAAATCATCGGAAAAAGTGCTCGTGATGCGCCGCTTTTGAGCGCAGAAACTACGCCCTCGGCATATAATGAAGATGTTTCACGTCTGTAAAAAACGCGTAAATATTGAGCCGGGTTAACATTCACTTAATGCGGATGTGGTAAACTGAAATATATACCTTCGAAGGGAGGACACGATGAACAGAAAAAAGAAGCATCCATACCTTTGGGCACTGATATACGGAATACTCCTGACGGCTGTCACGATATACGCGCTCCTTGACGCGTTTTTGCTCCCGCACAATATAGTCTATATTGACGGTGTGAGCGAGACGGAGGCGGTGAGTGAAGACTTGACCTTTGACAGCACCTCATCCGAGACTGAGGAGGACGGGGTCGTCACGAAAGAGGACGGCAGCTCAGATGACGGGACTGACGGCGGGACGGGCGAGGTCACAGTTACTGACACAAGCTACAAGGACGACAATATATCAATAACCATAACGACTTACCGCGAGTACGACACGGATATATACGTTGCCGAAATAATTCTAAGCGCTCCGTCGTATTTGAAAACGGGGCTGGCGGAGGGCGCGTTCGGACGCAATCTCAAGGCGAAAACCTCGGAAATAGCTGAAGATGTCGGCGCGATTCTCGCGATAAACGGCGACTATTACGGCTACCGCGACACGGGATACGTGATGCGAAACGGATATTTGTACCGCACGGCGGCAAGTGACGAGGAGGGCGCGGAGACGCTTGTGATATACGAGGACGGCACATGGGAAACGGTATACGAGGCTGACGTGACGGCGGAGGAGCTCGCCGAGGCGGGAGCGTATCAGATATTTTCCTTCGGCCCGACGCTTTCGGCGGACGGGGTAATATCCGTTGATGTGGATACGGAGGTTGAGCAGGCGATGTCGAGCAATCCTAGGACAGCCGTCGGATATATTTCCGACTGTCACTATGTCTTTGTTGTCTCCGACGGCAGAACGGACGAAAGCGAGGGGCTTACCCTTTATGAGCTTGCTGAGTTTATGAATAATCTCGGATGTGAGCTCGCGTACAATCTTGACGGGGGCGGCTCGTCAACCATGTGGTTTTTGGGAAGCGTCATAAACAACCCGACGACAAACGGCGACAAAATAAAGGAAAGGAGCGTGAGCGACATTGTATATATCGGATGACGGGTGCGGTGACCCCCGCGCAAAAGCAAAATACAAATGGACGGCGCTTTATATCGCGGTCTCGGTCTTTCTTTTTGTTTTCTCACGTGTATACTACCTTTATTCGCATAACGTCCACTCTCCTTATATGACGTTTGCCTTTGCTGTAGCCCTTGTCTTGGGTGCTTTTCCCTGCTTTGTCACGTCTTTTTTGAAGCTGAAGCCTGACGGCGCGTATATTCCCGTGAGGCTTTACCATTCGGGCGCGGCGGCGGTGACCGTCGGGTGCGTTTTGCGCGGCGTGTTTGACATAGCGGGCACCTCATCTGTATATCAAGGCTATATTATGTGGACGGGTCTGGTCATGCTCGTTTTGGGCACTGTCGGCTATATTGCCGCTGTGTCGGGTGGCGGCATTAAAAAATAATTGCACGAGGGACTCCTCCGTACCCGCTTTTTGCAGAGGGCGGGTGCGGGGGATTATTTTTTGTCCGTCTTCACACAAAAATCAGATTGAAACGCGAAAAAAATTTTCTTGACCCCTTGACAAACGATTTTTTTAGTGGTACAGTATATACGAAAGTTAGCACTCCCATCCGTTGAGTGCTAACTGCAAGCACCGAACACACGTGAACACACATTGAAAAAGCTGTGCTGTACGGTGCGGGAGGAGGCATAAAAATGGCAGAACGGAATCGTGAGCGCCACGAAGCGGGCGAGCTTTCCGACCGCCAAAAGCTAATTCTGCGGGAAATAGTCGATTTCCACATCAAAAACGGAGAGCCTGTGGGTTCAAGAGCACTGACGAACATCGGCGGCAAGAGCTATTCATCGGCGACGATACGAAACGAAATGGCGGCGCTGGAGGACGGCGGCTACCTTGAATCGCTTCACACCTCGTCAGGCCGTGTTCCCACCGAGATGGGCTACAGATTTTACGTCGATTGGCTGCGCGAGCGCTATCAGGTGACCAAAAGGGAGCTTGACGCGATAAATTCCGTCGCCGCCACAAGGCGCGCGGAGCTTGATAAGATCTTGGAGTCCGCGACGAAGCTTGTGAGCGCGATGACAAATTATACTGCGCTCTCAATAACGCCCAGGCGCACCTCCGTGATGGCTGAGCATTATGAGACCGTTTATCTTGGCGAAAAGAGCCTTCTCATTGTCGTCATGTTAGGCGAGGATACGATGAGAACGGTAAGGGTATACAGTCAGATCCCGCTCACAAGGGAGGCGGTGACACGGCTTTCCGAGGTTTTAAATAAATACGCCGCGGGAGTTGTGGCTGAGGATATAAATCTTCCGACCATAATGCGCATGGAAGCCGAGATGGAGGAATACGGAACGCTGATAGCGCCGATAATAAAGAAAATATATGAGGCGATGACGGAGGATGTCGGCGGGGAGGTTAAGATTGAAGGTGTGAACAATCTCCTTCAGTACCCCGAATATTCCGACGTGGATTCCGTGAAGGATCTGCTCTCAATCTTTGAGCGGCGCGACGACATCGTAAAGCTTGCGGCGGGTGCCAGCAGTGACGACGTGAACGTCTACATCGGCAAGGAAAACGCCGTTGACTCGCACGGAAGCTCGTCAATTGTAATGAGGACTGTCAAACGGGACGGAGAGGTTGTCGGAGCTATCGCAATAATCGGTCCGCGGCGGATGGATTATTCGCGCGTCATGGAGCTGCTCGACCTTTTGGCAGGCAATGTATCAAGCGCCGTCTCAAAAAATCCTAGGCTGCTCCCACGGGCAGACGAGGACGGCGGTGAGCTTGAGGAGAAAAATGATACGGAGGCATAGATGGAGAAAGAAAATATGAATTCCGAGGCAAAGGCACAGGAGGGGACGGCGGTGCCCGAAGGTGAGACTGAGGCGTCCCCCGCAAAGGAGACTTCCGCGAAGGAAGCGCCCGTAAAGGAGAAGGAAAAGGACGTCAAGCGTCAGAACAAGGAGCTCAAGGCTCAGCTCGCCGAGGCAACATCGCGCGCCGATGAAGCAGAGGCAAAGCTGTCAGAACAGAGCGACAAATATCTGAGGCTTGCCGCGGAGTACGATAACTACAGGCGCCGCTCGGCAAAGGAACGCGACGGCATATACGGTGACGCGTACGCGGACGCGCTCAAAAAGCTTATGCCGCTGATTGACAATCTTGAGCGCACGAGCGCCTACACCGACCCTGAACACATAGCGGACGGCGTAAAGCAGACGCTCAAGGGACTCACCGACGTGCTGTCATCAATGGGAATTGAGCAGTACGGCGAGGAGGGCGAAAAGTTCGACCCGAATCTTCACTCCGCTGTTTCAATGGTGAGTGACAGCGGACACGAGGCGGGCGAGATTGTGTCTGTGTTCAGCCGCGGATACAAATACGGCGACAAAATCATCAGATTCGCGATGGTAACCGTCGCGGGCGAATAAAGCTTATCCAATTTTATTTTAAAATATATCTTTTTGGAGGATTTTTATTATGGGAAAAATCATAGGAATAGACCTTGGAACAACAAATTCATGCGTTGCGGTTTTTGAGGGCGGAGACCCCGTCGTAATACCGAACCCGGAAGGCGCGAGAACAACTCCTTCCGTTGTCGCTTTCACAAACACGGGCGACAGACTTGTCGGACAGGTGGCTAAGCGTCAGGCTATAACCAACCCCGACCGCACGATTATCTCAATCAAGCGCGACATGGGAACCTCGCGCAAGGTGACGGTTGACGGCACCTCGTATACCCCTCAGCAGATTTCGGCAATGATACTCACAAAGCTGAAAAGCGACGCTGAGTCATACTTTGGCTCGCCCGTAACTCAGGCGGTTATCACCGTTCCCGCATATTTCTCCGACGCGCAGCGTCAGGCTACAAAGGACGCGGGCAAAATCGCGGGACTTGAGGTTATGAGAATCATCAACGAGCCGACGGCGGCTGCGCTCGCTTACGGCATTGACAAGGAAAATGACCAGAAGGTCATGATATTCGACCTCGGCGGCGGAACATTCGATGTTTCCGTGCTTGAGATTTCAGACGGCGTATTTGAGGTCCTCGCTACGGCGGGCAACAACCGTCTCGGCGGCGATGACTTCGACCAGAGAATTATCGACTGGATAGCAGAGTCCTTCATGCAGCAGAATGCGGGAATTGACTTAAGACGCGACAAGATGGCTCTCCAGCGCCTCAAGGAGGCGGCTGAGAAGGCTAAATGCGAGCTTTCCGGCATGATGTCAACTGACATCAACCTCCCCTTCATTACGGCTGATGCGACGGGACCGAAGCACTTTGAGGCTACCCTTACTCGCGCTAAATTCAATGAGCTTACGGCAGACCTCGTTGAAAAGACGATGGGACCGACACGTCAGGCTCTCTCCGACGCGGGACTAAAGCCCTCAGGAATTGACAAGGTGCTTCTTGTCGGCGGCTCGACCCGTATCCCGGCTGTTCAGGAGGCTATTAAGAACTTCATCGGAAAGGAGCCCTTCAAGGGAATCAACCCCGATGAGTGCGTCGCTATAGGCGCGGCGATTCAGGCGGGCGTTCTCAGCGGAGAGGTAAAGGATTTGCTCCTTCTCGATGTAACTCCGCTTTCACTCGGAATTGAGACGCTCGGCGGTGTATTCAACAAGATTATCGACCGCAACACCACAATCCCCGTAAAGAAGAGTCAGGTTTACTCGACAGCGGCTGACGGACAGACCTCGGTTGAGGTACACGTCCTTCAGGGCGAGCGCCCGATGGCGGCTGACAACACCACCCTCGGCAGATTCCAGCTCGACGGTATTCCCTCAGCGCCCCGCGGTGTTCCTCAGATTGAGGTCACCTTCGATATTGACGCCAACGGCATTGTAAACGTAACGGCAAAGGATAAGGGCACGGGACGCGAGCAGCATATTACGATAACATCCTCGACGAATATGTCCAAGGAGGACATCGACAGAGCTGTTAAGGATGCCGAAAAATACGCGGAGGAGGACAAGAAAAAGCGCGACCTCACCGACGCGAAGAACCAGGCTGAGAGCATGATATTCCAGACGGAAAAGTCACTCTCCGAGCTTGGCGAAAAGGTGACAGATTCCGAAAAGCAGTCCGTCAACTCGGCGATTGAGTCGCTGCGTTCGGCTCTGACATCGGGCGGCGCTGACGAAATCAAGGCAAAGACCGAGGAGCTTCAGAAGGCGTTCTATCCGATAGCCGAGAGGGTTTATTCGGAGAGCGCGGCGCAGCAGGGCGGAGATCCGACAAACGGCAACACCAACGGAAATGCCAACGGCGGCTACAGCGCAGGCGGCTCAAATGACGGCGGCAACACATATTACGACACCGGTTTTGAGGACAACACCAACAAATAATTCAAACTGAGAGATGCCTGCCGCGGGGAAATTACCGCGGCAGGTGTTCATGACTTTATATATATTTTGAGATACACGGCAGGTTTTTTCATATGGCTGAAAAACGAGATTATTATGAGGTCCTCGGCGTCGCGAAAAACGCCACGGACAATGAGATAAAAAAGGCATATTACGGTCTTGCAAAGAAGTATCACCCGGACGCGAATCCTGGCGACAAGGCGGCGGAGGAAAAGTTCAAGGAAGTGAACGAGGCTTACGCCGTTTTGTCCGATTCCGAAAAGCGCTCAAAATATGACGCATACGGTCACGCAGCGTTTGACCCGGCTGCGGGCGGCACGGGATTCTCGTCGGATTTCGATTTCGGCGACATTTTCTCAAGCTTTTTCGGCGGGGATTTCGGCGGCTTTGGCGGCTCGTCGTCATCTGCGAGGCGGCGGACGGGACCCGTTGCGGGAGACGACATTTACGCCAATATATACATTTCGTTTGAGGAGGCGGCGTTCGGCTGCAAGCGTGACATAAGCTATGAGCGAATAGTGAAATGCTCGGAGTGCGGCGGCACGGGTGCCGCGAAGGGCACGACGCTTTCAACGTGCGACGCCTGCCACGGCACGGGGCGCATTACGACGACGCAGCGCACAGTATTCGGCATGGCTCAGACACAGCAGGTTTGCACCAAGTGCGGCGGCACAGGCAAATACGCGGCGACCCCCTGCACACACTGCTCAAAGGGACACGTGCGGATGACGCGCAAAATTACGTGCAACATACCTGCGGGAATTGACGACGGTGGCAGAATCGTGTACCGCGGCGAGGGAAACGAGGGCTCAAACGGCGGTCCGTCGGGCGACCTTGTTATAGGCGTCAGCGTTGGCAAGAGCAAGGTGTTTGAGCGCGACGGCGCTGACATTTACTGCGATGTGCCCGTTACCTTCGCGGAGGCGGCGCTCGGCGCAAAAATCAAGGTGCCGACGCTTACGGGAACGACGGAATATGACATGCCCGAAGGCACTCAGCACGGAACAACCTTCAAGGTTAAGGGTGAGGGCATACAGAGCGGTCCCAACACTACACGAAAGGGCGACCTTTATTTCACGGTGAATATTGAGGTGCCGAAAAACCTCACGCAGAAGCAAAAGGAGCTTTTGTCCGCGTTTGCGGAGAGCTGCGGGGAAAACAACTACGACAAGAAGCGCAAATTTACGAAGCTCTTCGACAAAAAAGACAAAAAGTGAGAGGTATCTATGAGTGAGAACGCCGGAGGCTGGACTGAGGTAAAGGTCACCTCGAAAATCGAAGATTTTGACAGTGTATGCGCCGTTATGAGCATGCTTGACGCGGGGCTTTACATTCAGGACTACAGCGACCTTGACGCGCTTATGCTTGACGGGGTTTATGGTGACCTCATCGACGATGAGGTGAAGGCGGCGGACAAAACGAACGCGTCGGCGTCAATTTACCTGCCTGACGAAAAGCCGCTGCCCGAATATCTCTCATTTTTGCGG
>JAJQHI010000202.1 GCA_021199825.1 Bacillota bacterium | reverse complement strand
GCGTCGCACTGTCATAATAAATCGAGTCTCCCTCTGAAAGATACTCGATATGCTCGTCAATCTGAACCTTCAGCTGACCCTTTATGATGTAGTCGTACTCCTGACCTACGTGAGTTGAAAGCTTAATCGGCGAGTTCTGCTCCGTCTCGTCATATTTTGCGAGAACGCGGAACGGCTCCGCTATTTTGTTTTTGAAAAGCGGCGCTAAATTCTGATATGAAAATCCGCGGCGGCGCACAATAGGCAGTCCCCCGCCGTTTTTCGTCACGGAATAGGACGAAAGCTTCGGGCTTGAGCCCTTAATGATGTCCGTGACATCAACGCCGAAAAGCCGCGAGCATTTATATATAAACGTAAAGCTGTAGTCAAGCTCTCCGCGCTCGTATGCCCTGTATGTCTCAAGCGAAACGTCGCATTTTTCTGCGGCGTCCTCCTCCGATATGCCGAGAACCTCGCGAAGCTCGCGGATTCTCATCGCAACCTCCATAATTGCATGAACGCTGTCCATGTCAACACTCCTTTTGTTTTCGTTAAACGCTCAGGCGCACAGTATCATTGTGCGCACTAAAACATATTTTACAACGTTTTTTTCGTACTGTCAAGCCGAATCGCCAAGTCAGACACAAATATTTGCGCGGCAGATAAAAGTTTTTGAAATCTCTCTTAACACGGGCGCGCATTATATGTTATCCTAAATCTAACCTATAATAAGACGAAAGGAGTTTGCTATGCCAAACGAAATTATCTATCCGAAGGCGCCGCCGAAGCAGCCGCCTATGCCGGACTTCAGGCGACCCCCCGGTCCGCCCCCGCAGCATATGCCCGTGAAGCCCGAAGGCGGTCAGCAGCCACCTGCTGCGCAGCAGCCGCATCATATGCCTGTTTCACCCGCGCCGGGAAATCCGCCCGCGGGACATCACCCGCCGCGCCCCGATATGTCCGCGCGCGGTCTTTGGGGAGCGCATGACCCCGCGATTTACCGTGACCCGACCACGGGCGACTATTTCGCGTACTGCACACATCAGAACGTCTACCGCTCACCCGACTTGGTGAGCTGGCGCCATATCGGCAATATAATAGACGAAACGCCTGAGGAGGTCTTTGCGTGGACGAAGAGCCACGGTCTTTGGGCGCCCGACATCATAAAGGTCGGCGACGAATACAGAATGTACTGCTCCTGCTCGTCATTCGGCGTGAGGGAGTCATGCATATACCTCGCGGTGTCTGACAAAGCCGAGGGCAAATACACGTACCGCGGAATTGTCGTCAAGACAAATTCAAACTCCCCCGTAAACGCGATTGACGCCAACCCTGTCGTTGACGTGCGCACGGGGCGGCACTATATGGCGTTCGGCTCGTTCTGGGGCGGAATACGCTTAATTGAGCTTGACCCGGAGACGGGGCTTGCCCTTGACAATACTGAGGCGGAGGACGGAAGAACAGCCGACTCGGCGCTCGGTGTGCCGCTTGTGGTTCGCCCCGAATGGTGCGACCGCGCTGTTGAGGGCGCGTATATCAAATATAACCCCGACACCGACTACTACTATATTTTCGTCTCCTACGGCTCGCTTTCAAACGACTACAATATCCGTGTGGCGAGGTCCCGCGACATAAAAGGACCGTATCTTGACTTTAACGGTCACTCCATGACGGGGGATTACGACGATATCGATGAGATAAACGTCGGATTTATGCCGATGGCGGGATATAAATTTGAAAATTCCGAGGGCTGGATGGCGCCCGGACACAACTCCGTGCTCGTTGACGAGGACGGCTCGTGGTATCTTGTCTGCCACATCCGCCCCTACGGCGTTTACCGCAGAATCGACTCGACCATGCACATAAGGCGCATACTGTGGACCGAGAGCGGATACCCCGTCGTCTCACCCGAAAATTACGCGGGAGAGGTCATACAGAGCATACCAGAGGATGCGATTGCGGGACGTTATGAGTGGATAACGCTCATGCCCACAATGCCGCAGACCGTTATCGGAAGCGCGCCTGCGGCGCTCATGGCGGGCGGGGACGCGCACATTTCAAGCTATACAAGATGCAAATGGACGATGACGGGCGAGCACAGCATAAAGCTGGACCTCGGTCACGGACATTCGGCGGAGCTTGAGGCTCTCGCCGCGTGGGACGCGGAAAATGACCGCCCGACAATAGCTCTCACAGGCGTCACCGACAGAGGCGTCGCCGTTTGGGCAAAGCGCATGGCGGATCTTCGCGAGCGTCACCTCCACGCGGGAGCGGGAGGACCAACGGTTTAAGCACATAATACACGTGGGCGGCAAACATTTAAAATCGACAAAAAAGAGCCGCCCGCGCCGTTTTATTTTGTGAAAAATTCCGCTGAAAATCTTATCGTGTCCCCTTGCATTTTTGCTCTCGGATGTGATATAATAAGCTACGGTTCCCAAGAGGGAGCTGCACAGGGGTATAGCTCAGCTGGTAGAGTACCGGTCTCCAAAACCGTGGGTCGTGGGTTCAAATCCTTCTGCCCCTGAATAAAAAAGCAGGTCAGCGCAGACAGCAGGTCAGCAGACAGCAGGTCAGCGGACCTGCTTTTTTTGTTGCCGTTTTCCCGATTCACATCACTTTTCGCCTTTTGGCGGAAGGTGTGCAATTTTCGGAATGCGAATATTTTTGTTGCTTAATCGTTTAAGCTGTGGTATGATATAAGCAAGGAACACGATTTCGGGGCGATTGTCGCCCATTTTCCCCCGGAACCGCAAAAACCGCTATATTTTATATGATGAAAACTAAGGAGGAACCATCATGAGACTCGAACATCCGATAGGAGAGCACAAGTGCCACATACCTGAGCGCGTTTGCGACTGGGACGCCTGCGGCATCGACTTTTACGAGGATATACCCTTCGGCACCGGCGGCGGGCGCGAGATATGCCTTGACCTTATGATATCCCGTGACAATGAAAATATGCACAGCCCATGCCTTGTATGGGTCCACGGCGGCGCGTGGTCGTCTGAATACCTCAACAAAAAGCACCGCCCGACAGAGGCGCTCGTTGATTTTTGCCATGAGGGCTTTGTCGTTGTCAGCATTGACTACAGGCTCATTCAGGAATCCCCGTGGCCGGGACCGATTGAGGACTGCAAGTGCGCCGTGCGCTATCTCAAGGCTCACGCCGAAATGCTCGGAATTGACCCTGACAGAATAGGCATATGGGGCGAGTCCGCGGGCGGACAGCTCGCGGCGCTTGTCGGCGCGTCATACAACAACAAAAGGCTTGAGGGCAATGGCGGCTGGGGCGAATATTCCTCGTCCGTCGCGGCTGTGTGCGACTATTACTGCGGTGGCGACATGACCCACATGGGAGCCTCAAGCTATGATTTCGTGAGAAAACGCGCAGAAGAGCTCGGAATCAAGCTCACATATGTGCCCCATCTGGGCGTGCGCCCCGACCCTGAGCATGAAAAATCCCTTTTCGGCACCACAGGCGAGGATGCGGCGCAGATTGGCATGGACATAAGCCCGATATTCTACGTAAAGGAGGACCTGCCGCCGTATCTTCTCGTGCACGGCGACGAGGATAAATTCGTGCCCGTGGATTTCTCAAACAATTTCTACGACGCGCTTTATAAATACGGTCATGACGTGACGTATGTGCTCGTTCACGGTCAGGGACACGGACTTTTCCGCGGACGCGGGTACTCCGATATTGTGCTCGGCTTCATGAAAAGGCACCTGACGGGCGAAAAGCAGAAAAAGGAGCCGAGAATGCGCCCGCTCAAATCTCTCCCTGCGAATTATCTGCGCCCGATTGAGGGCGGCGGCAGGGTCGTGAAGCTCGAATATGACACGAACACGTATGACGCGGAGAATGTGCCGCTTCATAAGTTCTGCTATGTGTATCTCCCCGCGGGATACAGCGAGGAAAAGCGCTACAATATTCTTTACGCCGTGCACGGCGGAGAGGGCAACATTGAGGCGTATCTCGGAAACTGCGAGAAGCCCTCGCCCATCAAAATCGCGCTTGACAACATGATAGCAAACGGGGACATTGACCCTTTGATAGTTGTCTCGCCCACGTATTATAATCAGGTTTCGATGGCTGGCAACTTCGGCGGTGCGACGGACGTTATAAATAACTTCCACAATGAGCTTTCCCGCGACCTCATCCCCGCGGTCGAGAGCAAATTCTCAACATACGCGGAGTCGGTGACGCCTGAGGGAATTGAAAAATCACGCCGCCACCGCGCCTTCACCGGCTTTTCGATGGGGTCGCTGGCGACATGGGTAACCTTCCTCAATAACCTTTCTGAATTTGCGTATTTCATGCCGACAAGCGGAGACCTTTGGGTAAACGGCGCGCAGGATAGCGGCAAGCCCGGCAACGCCAAGGCGGCGGCTGAGATTTTAAACGAAAACGCCGCAAAGCACGGCTACGGAAACGATGATTTCTTCATCTACGCCCTGACGGGGGATAAGGACATAGCATACCGCCCGATGAAGGAGCTTATAGGCGAGATACGAGGGACTGCCGACAACCTCACCTTTACCGAGGACAGCACGGAGTCCGGAAACATTCGCTGGCGCGTTGAGCCGGGCGCGCATCACAGCTATGAGTTTGTGCCGCTTTACTTTTATAACGCGCTTCCCGCGTTTTTCCGCGGCTGATAAGCGCAGCATATGGCGACAATGAAGGATGTCGCGGCGCGGGCGGGCGTGTCAGTCGGAACGGTATCATACGTGCTCTCAGGCAAAGCCGAGAGGGCGCGCATACCGAAGGCGACATGCGAGCGCGTATACGCCGCGGCGGCGGAGCTTAACTACAAAGAGGACATAAGCGCCAAGCGCCTCAAAAAGCGCGCGGACAAAATCCCGTCGTATACGGTCGTCTGGAACACGGACGTCAACTCCGATATTCTGGACAGGTTCCTGCGGGGCGCTGACGAATACAGGATGTCGTCAGGGGAGGACTTTGAGCTCACCGTCCTCCCCGCGGGGTCGTGTGAATATAAGGAGCGGCTTGAGAGCCTGTGCGAACGCTGCTACAGCGGTGCCGTTTTCATAGGGCTTTCGCGTGAAAATCTCATATTCACCGACCAAAAAAAGCTCCCCTTTCCCGCCGTGATATTCGGGGAGGTGCAAAGCTGCGCATCTGTCACCGTATCGGAGGCGGGCGCGGGGAGACTTGCGGCGGAGCAGTTTCACCGCTGCGGGGTGAAAAGCATTGCCGTTGCGCGAAAAATATACAAAATGGATGACGCCGAGGCAAGGCTTGAAGCCTTTTACAAAAGGGCAGGTGAGCTGGGGCTCGAATGCCGCGAGCTTGAGGGAGAATATGAATACTCCATGGAGGGCGGCATAACGGCGGCGCATGATGCGCTCACCCTTTTCCCCGACATAACGGGGATATACTACATAGTTGACCTCATGGCGCTTGGCGGCGAGAATTATCTTCTCAACCGCATGATGTCGGGGCAGGTGAAGCTCATATCGCACGGCAACTCAGTCTTTTCAAGATGCACATATCCGGGAATCACCTCAACGGGCATTCCCGTTGAAAAAATGGCGGGTATATCGCTTGAGATGCTAGCTCACGGCAGCCGCGAGCACATAACGCTTGAGGCGGAGCTTTTTGAGCGCGGCAGCTGCCGATACGAAAAATGATTATTTATATAAGGGGAAAATCTATGAGAGAAACAATACCGTTTAATCAGGGCTGGAGCTTCAGGCTTGAGGATGAGGACACCCCCCGCGCGGTGACGCTCCCCCACGACTGGAGCGTTGAATATGACCTGTCGGAAGCCTCACCCACGGGCGGCGGCGGAGGATACGCGAAGGCTGGCGTCGGCATATATGAAACCGTCATTTCAAGCGGAGCAGCGGACAAAATAAAGGGACACGAGGCATATCTGCAGTTCGAGGGCGTATACATGGACTCGACCGTATACTATAACGGCGACGCCGTCGCATCACATAAATACGGCTACACGCCCTTTATCGTGCCGCTTTGCGACGTTTCTGAGGGAGACGTGATACGCGTGAGGGTTGACAACAGCCATCAGCCGAACTCCCGCTGGTACACGGGTTCGGGAATATACAGAAACGTCTCCCTCGTCATCCACGACGGCGTGCACATTGTCCCGTGGGGGATAAAATGCATGACAAGCCGCATATACCCCGAACGCGGCTCTGCCGACCTTCTCATCTCGGCGGAGATTTGCGCGGGGGAGGAGGACGTGACCGCAGGAGTATATCACGAGATATACGACGCGGAGGGCAAATGCGTATCCTCATCGGGAATCGCGATAATGCTTCGCGACGGGGAGGTCGGCAGATGCGAGGTCAGACCTCAGATTAAGTCGGCACACCTATGGTCGGACGACGACCCATATTTATATACTCTCATCACGCGTGTGAAGGTGTCGGGCGAGGTAATCGACGAGGCGGTGACAAAAATCGGCATACGCACGGCGACCTTTGACGCGGACCGAGGCTTTCTTTTGAACGGACGCTCGGTCAAGATAAAGGGAATGTGCCTGCACCACGACTCAGGGCTTTTCGGCGCGGCGAGCTGCCGCGAGGTATGGGAAAGACGCCTTTCCAAGCTGCGGGACATGGGCTGCAACGGCATAAGATGCTCGCACAATCCCCCCGACCCGCTGCTGCTTGACCTTTGCGATGAGATGGGCTTTCTTGTCATGGACGAGGCATTTGACGAATGGTACCTGACAAAGCACAAAAACAACAACTACTATTCCGAGGGGCTCTCATACGGTTCGGGAATGTTCTTTGACACTGACGCGGAGTCGGACCTGCGCCTGATGATACGCCGCGACTACAACCACCCGTCAGTCGTTTTGTGGAGCATAGGAAACGAAATTCCCGAACAGTCATCCGCTGACGGCGCTGACATCGTGCGCTTTTTGCAGGGAATATGCCACGAGGAGGACATAAGCCGCATGGTAACGTGCGCGTGCGACAACATCGCGTCGGGAAGCACCGCCTGCGCGATGCGCGAATTTGAAAACGCGCTTGACGTTGTGGGCTACAACTACGTCGGCAGATGGCGCGAGCGCGCCGAGACGTTTTACGATGAGGACAGGCGGCTCTATCCCGCGCGCCGCTTCTGCGGCTCGGAGAATCCATCTGCCGGCGGCGACCGCGGCGTATACCGCAAAAACGGACCGTTCGGAGGATACGACACAGCGACGCTCGGACACGAGGCTTTATGGCGATACACGGCGTCACGCGATTTTGTGGCGGGAGACTTCCTCTGGACGGGAATTGACTATCTCGGCGAGACGCGCTGGCCAAGGCGCGGCGCGGGCTGCGGAGCGATAGACACCGCGGGCTTTGAAAAGGACTCATACTACTATTTCCGCTCAATATGGAACAGTAACGACGTTACGCTCCATCTGCTCCCGCACTGGAACCATGCGGGGAGCGAGGGCGAGTTTATCCGCGTCGTATGCTACACGAACTGCGACGAGGCGGAGCTGTTCATCAACGGGAAGAGCGCCGGCAGGCGCGGGCTCGCGCTCCCGCCAAGGACGGGTGCTGTGAACAACTGGTACGAGCGCTCAGGCGTACACGCGACGACAAACGACCTGCATTTGGTGTGGGACATACCATACGAGGCGGGCGAGCTTCGCGCCGTTGGCTACAAGGACGAAAAGGAAGCGGCGGTGACAGTGCTCGAAACGGTCGGAGACGCCGTGAGCCTTTCGGCGAAGGCATGGCATGATGAGGCGGCGCCCGGAGAGATAATCCAGATAGAGGTTGAGGCGCGTGACGAGGCGGGCAGGTTTACCCCGCTTTGCGGGGATGAGGTGCAGTGTGTTGTCACAGGTCCCGCCGAATACATAGGTATGGACAGCGGCGACCTCTCCGATTTATCAAAAATGAATCTGCCTGCGCGTAAGCTCCACGCGGGAAAGCTCTTCTGTGCTGTGAGATGCACGGGTGAGGGCGGGATATGCGTGAAATTCACGTCAGAACACCTCACCCCAGCGGTCGTGAAGGTTATAGCGGGGTTTCACCCCGCGCCCTGACCAAAGGGAGATTTTGAAAAATCCCCCTTTGGAACCCCCAAAACCTTTAAAAAGGGGAAATAGGACAGGCTAAAATGAGGTGAAACGGTAAGTCGAAGAATAAATAAAAATTATATCTCCACGGAGAGCTGTATAGCTTATCTGTGGGGATTTTTTATTTTTATTTGGCGGCGCAAACTTATTAGATTTACTATGTTAAATTTCGGGTTTTACAGAATGTTAATAAATTTAAAGTAGCGGGTCATTGACAAAGGCTTATG
>JAJQHI010000163.1 GCA_021199825.1 Bacillota bacterium | reverse complement strand
CGCTTTGTGGAGTCGCTTTCATCATATGCGAGAATGTTTTTGGGGCAGATGGACAAGCCTGACGTGGAGAGCATAACGGGACTCTCCCCCGCAATTTCAATCGACCAGAAAACAACGTCAAAGAATCCGCGCTCAACTGTGGGCACAGTCACCGAAATATACGATTATCTTCGCCTTTTGTGGGCAAGGATAGGCATTCCGCACTGTCCTGTCTGCGGGCGCGAGATTTCGGCGCAGACAACGGACGTGATTCTTGATAAAATAATGTCCCTGCCCGACGGGGAGCGCTTTTTGGTGCTGTCTCCTGTTGTGAAGGGAAAGAAGGGAATGCACGAAAAGGTATTGACCGACGCCAAAAAGTCGGGATATGTGAGGGTGAGAATTGACGGGTCGGTTTATGAGCTTTCGGAGGAGATAAAGCTTGACAAAAACAAAAAGCACTCGATTGACATTGTTGTTGACAGGCTTGTGAATCATCCCGACATAAGAACGAGGCTGTCTGATTCTGTTGAGGCGGCACTCCGCGCCTCTGACGGGTATGTTCTCATCGCGACGGTGCCGAGAGGGGACGATAGCCCGATGGAGCTTCAGTTTTCGCAGCACTACACGTGCGATGAGCACAATATAAGCATTCCTGAGCTTGAGCCGAGACTGTTTTCGTTCAACAATCCCTTCGGCGCTTGTCCCGAATGCGCGGGAATGGGCTTTCTTGAGTCGATTTCGCCCGATAAGATTATATATGACAAGTCGCTTTCCCTAAGGGAGGGCGCGATTAACGTAAACGGCTTCAAAACGCTTGACGAGGAGACGTGGATGGGACCGCTCTTTGAGGCTGTGGGCAAGCTTTGCGGCTTTACGCTCGACACGCCGATAAAGGACTATTCCGAGTCGGCGTATCACGCGTTGCTTTGGGGCACGGGAGACGCCGTTTATGAGATTGACAGGTACTTTGATGGGACCGTACGCCATCAGGCAAAGAAATTCGAGGGGCTTATCCCCATGATAGACCTTCGCCGGCGCACATGGGGAATGAACGATTATTACGATGAGTTTGTCGATGAGCGCGAGTGCCCAAGGTGCCACGGCAGAAGGCTTTCTGATATTGCCCTGGCGGTGACGGTCGGCGGCATTGACATTGAGTCGTTCACTCAAAAGTCTGTCACGGAGGCGCTTGAGTTTATAAATAACCTTGAGCTGACGCCGACCGAGGAGCGTATCGCCCGCGACATTTTGAAAGAGATAAAGTCGCGTCTTGGATTTTTGTCTGACGTGGGGCTTTCGTATCTCACCCTGTCCCGCAAGGCAGGCTCGCTTTCGGGAGGAGAGGCGCAGAGAATAAGGCTCGCAACGCAGATAGGCAGCTCGCTCATGGGTGTGCTTTATATTCTCGATGAGCCGTCAATCGGGCTTCATCAGCGCGACAACGGGCTTTTGATAAGGACGCTCAAGAACCTGCGCGATTTGGGAAACACCGTGATTGTCGTTGAGCATGACGAGGAGATGATGCGCGAGGCTGACTATATTGTCGATATAGGCAGAGGCGCGGGCGTTCACGGCGGCGAGGTTATCGCTGTCGGCACACCGGATGATGTGGCGGCATGTGAAAATTCACTCACGGGAGATTACCTTTCGGGGCGGAAAAAGATAGACGTGCCCGCCTCAAGACGAAAGGGGAACGGGCACGCGCTTCGTGTTGTTGGAGCGCGTGAGCACAATCTCAGAAACGTCACCGTTGATTTTCCGCTTGGGGCGCTTGTATGTGTGACGGGCATGTCGGGTTCAGGTAAGTCGAGTCTGGTTGACTCTGTGCTTTATATGACGCTCGCGAGGGAGCTTAACCGCGCGCACACCTTCCCCGGAAAATGTGAGCGCATTGAGGGGATTGAGCATCTTGACAAGGTGATATCCATAGACCAGTCGCCCATAGGGCGCACACCGCGCTCAAATCCCGCGACATATACGGGGCTTTTTACGGATTTGCGGGCGCTTTACGCTATGACGCCTGACGCCAAGCTGCGCGGGTACGGTCCCGGACGCTTCTCGTTCAATGTGAGGGGCGGCAGATGCGAGGCGTGTGAGGGCGACGGCGTTAAGAAGATTGAAATGCACTTTCTGCCTGACGTTTATGTGACGTGCGACGTATGCCACGGTCAGCGCTACAACCGTGAGACGCTTGAGGTGAAATACAAGGGCAAAAGCATAAATGACGCGCTTTTGATGACGGTTGAGGAGGCGCTTGAGTTTTTCGGGGATCATCCGAAGCTTAAGCGCAAGCTTCAGACGCTTTACGATGTGGGGCTTGGATATATACAGCTGGGGCAGTCGTCAACGACGCTTTCGGGCGGCGAGGCGCAGAGAGTAAAGCTCGCAACGGAGCTTTCACGGCGCGACACGGGACGCACTATATACATTCTCGATGAGCCGACGACGGGACTTCACACGGACGACGTGAAGCGCTTGGTGGATATACTGCAGCGGCTTGTTGACGCGGGGAACAGCGTTGTTGTAATAGAGCACAACCTTGACCTCATCAAGACGGCGGATTATATTATAGATTTGGGTCCTGAGGGCGGAGACGGCGGCGGTGAGGTTGTCGTCTGCGGTACACCGGAGGAGGTTGCAGCGTGTGAGGAGTCATTTACGGGACAGTATCTGAAGGAAAAGCTCGGTCTTTGATTCAAAGCATGCTGCCTCGAAATTGGGGCGGAGAAGATACTCCCATATTGTATAGACAGGAAAAAGGAGATTGGGAAGCGGTTGAATATGCAGATACGGCTTATAATCTTGAAGAAGCATAGGAAGTCAGGGGATGGCATACATACACCGTTGAGTTTCCTCTGAAGCGTCAATATGGAGAGCTGACAGCGGGGATATATAAGCTCGAATGCCAGTTTTCCAATTTTATCTTTGGAAAATATGCAGGCTGTGTGATATTTGAGGTTGAATAAAAAAGGGCTTGCCCCGTGAGAAAAATTTTTTCGCACGGGGCAAAAAAATTTGAAAAAACGCTTGACAGAGCACATTTTGCGTGATATAATATGTTCCGTTGATCCACAGACAGCAGGTTACGGTAAAAGCATCGGGGAATTATCCCTCTGGCGCTTTCCTGCCGAGGAGAATTTACATTTTTAAATTCACTCATTCCTGTCTTTTGTGACGGGAATTTTTTGTTCGGATCTTTAAAATCTATAAGGAGGTTTAAAGTATGCCCAGCAAAAAGATTCTTGAAGGCAAGCAGGCGGTAGTTGCCGAGCTCGCTGAGAAGTTCAGAAACGCTCAGTCGGGAGTTGTTGTCAACTATCAGGGCATAACGGTCGCGGACGACACGGAAATGCGCAAGAAAATGCGCGAAGCCGGCGTTGAATACGTCGTTATGAAGAATACCCTTACGGGAAGAGCGTGCGATGAGGTCGGCTACGGCGAGATTAAAGAATATCTTACCGGAATGAACGCAGTCGCCATCGGTCTTAATGATGCCGTTGCTCCCGCGAAAATACTCAAGGAGTATGCGGAAAAGATTGAATCGTTTGAGATTCGCGTAGGTTTCCTTGAAGGCAAGGTTATCAGCGCAGATGTCGTGAAGGAGCTCGCGGAGATTCCCTCAAAGGAAACTCTTCTCTCACGCTTCCTCGGAAGCGTACAGTCGCCTATCAGCGGCTTTGCACGTGCCCTTCAGGCAATCATCGACAAAGAAGGCAGCGGAGAGACTCCCGCTGCGGAAGAACCCGCCCCGGCTGCGGAATAATGCCGAACATCTTATTTTTATTTGAAATCAGGAGGATTTTGAAATGGCATCCGAGAAGATTACTGCCATAGTTGAAGAGCTTAAGGGTCTTTCACTTCTTGAGCTCAATGAGCTTGTTAAAGCTGTAGAAGAGGAATTCGGCGTATCCGCCGCTCCCGTTGCTGTCGCAGGCGGCGCTGTTGCTGCTGCTCCCGCTGAGGAAGAGAAGACTGAGTTTGACGTTGTTCTCAAGAGCTTCGGCGCTAAGAAGCTTGACGTTATCAAGGCTGTTCGTGAGATCACGGGTCTTGGACTTAAGGAAGCTAAGGAGCTTGTTGAGGGCGCTCCGAAGAATGTCCGTGAGGGCGTTTCCAAGGAAGAGGCTGAGTCAACAAAGGCTAAGCTTGAGGCTGCAGGCGCTGAGGTCGAGGTTAAGTAATTTCGATTTTCGTGCTCTTTGCGTCCGAATGAAGGTGAGCTTTCAGAAAGTTTACTTTCATTCGGGCGCTTTTTGTTGCTTTTTCTCCGTGACTGCGTTATAATTATAGAACTAACGCTCGGAGGTATGACGTGTATCCGTATGATTTGCTCTTGGGGCTTGATTTATATGATATAATGCTCTCGCTTGCCCTTATTGCGAGCCTGCTTTTGGTGAGAATTTTGGGCGACAGGATGGAGGTCAAAACGAAAACGCTGAATTTATGGCTCATCAGCGCTTTTGTCGCCATGCTTGGCGGGCTTTTGTCGTCCGTGCTGTTTCAGGCGTTTTACGATTATCTTGAAACGGGCGTATTTGAGGTGTCATCGGGCACGGGCATGACCTTTTACGGCGGGCTTATCGGAGGTGTTGTTACGTTCCTCATTGTGAATTACGGTGTCGGATTCTTTATTGACAGGGAACACGACAACGTGAAAATGACGCGGTGCTCGTTTGATATTGCGGCGTGCTGTATTACGCTGTCACACGCTATCGGGCGCATTGGATGCGCCTTTGCCGGGTGCTGCTATGGGCGGCAGACAGACGCGTGGTATGGCATATACAACGTCAGCCTCGGATATAAAACGGTGCCGGTTCAGCTTATGGAGTCGGCTTTCATATTCCTGCTTTTCGGCGTTTTCCTTTGGCGCACGCTTCACGGGAAAACGTACAATCTCGCGCTTTACCTGATTTTTTACGGCGTGTGGCGTTTCTTTATCGAATATCTGCGCGACGACGACAGGGGAGCGTCGCCCGTGAGCTTTCTCTCCCCGTCGCAGCTGACGGCTTTGGTGCTGGTTTTTGCGGGAATAATTCTCTTTGCCGTGCTTTATATAACTGGAAAGAAAAAAGCAGGCGGGGACGCTGCGGTCAGCGATGAATAAGCAAAGGATTTATTATTGGGCGGCGATCTTTTTCGGGATTTTGCTCGCGGTGCTTTTCATCCTTGGGGTTGCCTCCCCTGACGGGGACTTCGGGCTGTCCGTGACGCGTGGCGTCGGCGCGCTCGCGTTTATATTTCTAATTTTGGCTGACGGGAAGGGGATTTGGTTTCCGCCGCACGGGAAAATAAAAAGCTCACTCATTTTCGCGCTTCCCGCGCTTATCGTTGCCGTCAACAATATGCCCATAATCCCGCTTATTTCGGGGGAGGCGTATTTGTCGGGGGACGCCGCCGGCGTTTTGCTGCTTTTGCTTCAGTGCTTTTTGACGGGGCTGTTTGAGGAGACCGCGTACCGCGGGATTATAACCGTGACGGTTATGGAGCTTTGCGGCGGGACGAAAAAGCGGCTGCTTTATTCGCTCATCATATCATCCGCTGCGTTTGGCGTGTCTCACATTTTTAATCTTCTGGCTGGTGCGGGCGTCGGTGCGACTCTCATGCAGGTTGGCTATTCATCACTTATTGGGGCTATGTGTGCTGTTGTAATGGTAAAAACGCGCTCGATTATATTGCCCGTTGTCATACATTCGATTTATAATTTCTGCGGGTATCTTGTGCCGAAGCTCGGCGGGGGCACCATATGGACAGTGCCTGAGATAATATTGACCGCTGTGGTATCGGTCGCGGCAGCGGCGTTTTACATAAAGGCGGCGCTTGAGATTAGCGACGGCGACGTTGAGTTTTGGAGCGGAGACAATAAAAAATCCCCCGTCCCGTGAAAGGGCTGGGGGATATTTTTATTGTGCGTCACGCCTGCCTGAGCGCTTCGGTGAGAGCCTGCGCGAACTGGTCGGCGCATGAGGTGTCGCGCTGTCCGCAGGTGTTGCCCTTTAAGATGCTGATGACGACGTTTGCGTCCTGACCCTCTGTGAGCTTTGAGATAGCCTTGAGGTTGCCGTTGCAGCCGCCGGTGAACTTTACGTTATGTATCGTTTCGCCGTCAAGGTCAAAATCGATCTGGCGTGAGCAAACGCCTTTTGTTGTGTAAGAAAAGCTTTTCATTTTGATATTCTCCTTTGCTTTATTGGGCGGCGTTTACTCCGATTCGGAGCTGCCGCCCGTTTCTGGTTCAGATGTGCCCGTTTCATCCTCTGTGGTGGTATCGTCCGCGGAGGAACCTTCAGACATATCAAGGATTATGTCACCGCTTGAGGTGGTGATTATCACCTGACTGTCGGATGAGCCCGACTCGCTTGTATACGAGGCGCCGAGGGCTTCGTCGTCAATTTTGATTTCTCCGCCCCTGGCGGAAAGATAGATATCATAAAAATCAAGGTCGCACGCGCTTGAGATATAAACGCTTGACGAGGCGCCTGTGATGTTTATCACCGTGAAGCTGAAGTTTTCGGCGTTTACGTCGCCCTTTTCAAGGATTGCCGAGAGGGTGTGGGTCGTCACGTCCGAAAGATATAAGCTGCCATTCGCAATCTCGGCGCTTATATATGAGGTGGTCGATACGGAGTCAAGCACCATATTTCCGTCTCCAAGAGTGGCTGTGATGTCAATATCCGTATCAAGGTTCATAACGTAGACGCTGCCTTCGTCAAGCTCAATGTTGATGACATTTACGTCGCCGTCCGTCGGCAGGTAGATATTTATGCGCTTTGTGATGACGACCTCATCGGAAAATCCGCGTCTTACATAGTTGCGCAGTCCCGAAAAGGAGAAGCCCGAATCCCAGAACTCGATGATTGACATAATGTCAAAGGACGTGCTGACGGAAATGCTTCTGTTCGAGGATGTCATCATATATGAGCCCTCGTCAAAGTTGACAAGCTCCATATAGGGTTCTGCAAAGCCGCCGTAAATATAGATGTCA
This sequence comes from Bacillota bacterium, assembly GCA_021199825.1. Classification (GTDB taxonomy): domain Bacteria; phylum Bacillota; class Clostridia; order Oscillospirales; family CAG-272; genus DTU064. The sequence continues at coordinate 1,453 of JAJQHI010000163.1, read as the reverse complement.
GCCTCATCTATGATGAGCTCGATTTTGTTGTATACATCCTCCGTGCCGAATTCAAACGTGTAAACTGAGTTGTTGTCCTCATCTATGGCGGAGTCGAAGATTTCGATTCCATCCTCCGTCGCCTGTGCCTCAGCTGAAGAGCATACGAGCCAGCCGACTAAAATTATGATGAGAGACAGCAAAATGAAAATGATTGAGGTTGGTTTCATAAGTCAGCGCACTCTCCCTTCACGTAGTAGTAAAGCTCGACGCATTTGTGCATTGTAAACGTCAGAAGCTTGACGGTCTTTTTGATGAGGTAGGGCAGAAGCCTGATGGCGACGTTGTAGGCGACGACGCCTATCAGCATTGTCAGACCGCCTATTATGACGCCAAGTCCTATCTCATACTCGCCTATGGGGGCGTATGAGAATATCTGCGTGATGCCGTATATTATTCCGACAAGGGAAATTGCCGTGCCGCCGACAACGACGACCACCATTCCCGCAAAAAGAAGCGCAATTGCTGCCGCCATAAACACAAGAGCGCCGATGAAAACGGTAAGAACGAACAAAAGCGCCAAAACCCATAATGGGGATGTGCAGGCAAGAATAATATAAAACTTTCTGTAGTCCGCGTTCGGGTCGGGTCGGTGAATAATCTTTTTGTCAGGTGTGTTCGCCGGTCGTGAGGGTGCCTTTTGCGGGCTTTTTTTCAGCTTATCCGTATTGCCGGCGGATGTGCGCGCTGGGGATTTTTGCTGCGGGGACGCGGACGCGGCGGGTGAGTGTGAAGCATCGCGCTGCTCTGCCGCTGCGGAATGCGATGCCGCGGCAGGCTGATGTGGCACGGGTGCCGGCTGCGGGTGCTTCTCCGGCACAATTTTGGCATTCTCGGCGAGCTTTTGTGCCTCTGTCGGGATGGGATTTACCTCAGCCGCGGTGCCCGTGCTCATATTTATGCCGCGTGCAGCGCCGCTCCTGTCGGATTCGCCGCGCTTCCGGAAAGCCTCATTTATTAAGCTGATGTCAGGCTCTTCATCGTCAGACGCCGCGTGCTCTTTCCCCGTCTCTGCTTCGTGCGGAGCTTGAGGTGTCTGCGCGCTTTGCGCTGCGGCTTCTGTCGGAAGTTCCGACGCTGTCTCTGCCTTATCCTGCGGCGGGGACGTGCGCTGCGAGCCGCGCGATGCGCTTCTCTGCGGTGTCCGTGCTTTTGGCATCGGCATTTCTTTTATGGCGTTTACCACCAAATCAAGGCGCTGCTCGCTGCTTGAATTTGCCAGGAGAACATCAACATCCGAGTCGTTCAGCGATTTTAGGAAGGCGCGGACGCGAAGCTCCGCTTCTGACGATTCGATGCCCGCTTCCTTCAGCTTTGATATGAGGAGCGCCGTGAGATTATTTCTGTCCAAGACTGTTACCTCTTATAAAAATTGCGGTATAGCGAAATCACAAAAAATGTGATATACTATATG
>JAJQHI010000089.1 GCA_021199825.1 Bacillota bacterium | reverse complement strand
AACATAAAGAACAGGGAAGCCGGCACATCGGTTTCCCTGCTTTATGATTAAAGGAAGCAATACAAAAGACAACATTATTTTGCACGTTTGGCAGAGGAGGAAATGTGAGAGGCGAGGATAAAAGGACTGCGGTCCGAATGAAAAATATAACGAAGACGTTTGGCGCTGTCACGGCAAACAGGGATGTTTCGCTTGACATATACCGCGGCGAGATACTTTCCCTTCTCGGCGAAAACGGCAGCGGCAAAACGACGCTTATGAATATGCTGTCGGGTATATATTATCCTGACAGCGGCGAGATTGAGGTGGACGGGGAGCCCGTTTCAATCGCCTCGCCGAAGGACGCGTTTGAGCTTGGAATCGGGATGATTCACCAGCACTTCAAGCTTATTGACGTTTTCACCTCGGCGGAAAATATAATATTGGGGCTTCCCGGAAAAATGACACTTGACATGAAGTCCGTGTCCGCGGAAATTGAAAGAATATGCGAAAAATACGGCTTTGACGTTGACCCGAAGCGCAAGGTTTACACGATGAGCGTGAGCCAGAAGCAGGAGCTTGAGATTGTCAAGGCGCTTTACCGCGGAGCGGAGATACTGATTCTCGACGAGCCGACGGCTGTTCTGACGCCGCAGGAGACAAAAAGGCTCTTTGAGGTTCTGCGCAACATGAAAAACGACGGCAAGGCGATAGTGATAATCACACACAAGCTGAACGAGGTCATGGAAATCTCGGATAGGGTGGCGATACTGCGCCGCGGCGAATATATAGACTCCATTGAGACAAAATCCGCGAACGAAAAGCTTTTGGCGGAGGCGATGGTGGGGCAGAAGCTCGACCTCAACATTCGCCGTCCCGAACCTAAGGACGAAAAGCTGCGCCTTTCGGTCAAGGGGCTCACGTGCAAAAACGCGGACGGGCTCTGTGCCGTCGAAAACGTGAGCTTTGAGCTTTACGGGGGCGAGATATTGGGCGTTGCCGGAATATCAGGCTCCGGGCAAAAGGAGCTGCTTGAGTCGATAGCGGGGCTTTACGAGGTCGAATCGGGAGAGATTGATTTTTACCCTGAGGGGAAGGATGAGCGCGTTGACATTGTGGGGATGAACCCGCGGAAAATACGCGAGATGGGAATCGCGCTTTCATTTGTGCCGGAGGACAGGCTTGGCATGGGCTTGGTCGGCTCTATGGGCATGACGGACAACATGATGCTCAAAAGGTATGATGAGGGCGCGCCCGTATTCATTCATAAAAAGGAGCCTGAGAGGACGGCGGTGAAAATAAAGGAGGAGCTTGGCGTTGTGACGCCTGACCTTTCAACTCCCGTCAGCAGACTGTCGGGCGGAAATGTGCAGAAGGTGCTCGTGGGACGCGAGATTTCGGAGGCGCCGTCCGTCTTGATGACGGCATACGCTGTCCACGGGCTTGATATAAACACCTCGTATGCGATATACGAGCTGCTCGACGAGCAGAAGGAGCGCGGGGTCGCCGTGCTTTACGTCGGAGAGGATCTTGACGTGCTTCTGGCGCTCTGCGACAGGATTTTGGTGCTTTGCGGCGGACGCGTCAGCGCCGTAGTTGACGCGAAGAGCGTTACAAAGGAAGAAATAGGTCTTTATATGACGGGCAAAAAGGATGAAAAGGGGGCAGAGCAATGAAGGAAAAGACAGCGCACGGCACACATGAGCCGTTTGTGCGCATTGTAAAGCGCGACACAGTCCCCCTCACCGTAAAAATCGCCGTATACGCGGCGGCTATACTTCTGGCGGTGATTGTATCAGGGATATTCATCTACTTTGTGTCTGATTATGATCTGATTACGACATACAGCACCATGTTCACGGGCGTGTTCCGCAATGACATAACGATCAACAACTATTTCAAGGAAACGTGCCTGCTTTTGATGATTGCCATAGCGCTCGCGCCCGCCTTCAAGATGCGGTTCTGGAACATCGGCGCGCAGGGACAGCTGCTTGCGGGAGGGCTTGTCGCCGCAGCGTGGCTTTACTATTTCGGCAACAGTATGCCCGACGCGGCGCTTTTGCCCTTGATGGCGGTGTCGGCTGTGCTGATAGGCGGGCTTTGGGCTGTGATTCCCGCGATATTCAAGGTCAGATTCGGCACTAATGAGACGCTTTTCACGCTTATGATGAACTATATTGCGATACAGCTCGTCGCGTGCTGCACTGATATCTGGAAGGGAATCAAGAGCGCGCTCGGCGTCATTGACAGAAACGCGGGATATGTCGGCTCGCTTTTCGGTCTGAAATACGGCTGGATATACGCGGCGGCGCTCGTGCTGCTCGTCGTCATGTACGTATATATGAACAAGACGAAGCAGGGATATGAGATTGCAGTCTTGGGCGAGGCGGTCAACACCGCAAGATACGCGGGCATAAACGAAACGCTCGTAACCATACGCACAGTTTTCATATCGGGCGCGATATGCGGGCTTGTGGGCTTCCTCTACGTGTCGAATCTGAATCATTCGATAGCGTCCTCGACGGGAGGCAGCTACGGCTTCACGGCGATTATTGTCGCGTGGCTGGCGAAATTCAACCCGATATTCATGCTTTTGATTTCGCTTCTCATCTCGTTTGTGTCGCAGGGCTCAAGCGAAATCGCAAACAAAAACACCGACCTCAACTCGTCGGTGTCTGATATCACAATAGGAATATTCCTCTTCTTCATTCTGGGATGCGAATTTTTCCTCAATTATAGGCTTCTCATCGGCAAAGGCAAAAAGGCGGCTCATGAGGGTGGAAAGGAGGCTGCAGCATGACAACACTTATAGCTTGGATAAACAGCGCCGTCGTTTATGGCACGGTCATCATGTACGCCGCTCTTGGCGAGATTATGACGGAGAAAAGCGGTCACCTCAATTTGGGTGTGCCGGGACTTATGTTTTTGGGCGGCTTTGCCGGATTCGGCAGCGCGTATTTGTATGAAAACAGCACCGACAGCCCCTCGACCGCGATAATGATTCTTCTGCCGCTCCTCTCGGCGTTTATCGCCTCGTGTCTCGGCGGCTTGCTCTATAGCTTTCTCACGGTTACTCTGCACGCGAATCAGAACGTGACGGGACTCGCGCTGACATCCTTCGGCGTGGGCGTCGGAACCTTCGGCGGTGTGTATCTTTGCAAAATATCTGGCAACAGCAGCTACGCTGTGGCGTCGCAGTCAAGCGCCGCCTTCACGGCAAACCTCAACAGCGCCTTCGGGCTTGGAAACGTCGGTCAGATATTCCTCTCATACGGATTTTTGGCGTACACGGCGATAATATTGGCAGTCGTGCTTCACTTTATTTTGTCGAAGACGCGCGTGGGGCTGAACCTTCGCGCCGTCGGCGAAAATCCGGGCACGGCTGACGCCGCGGGCATAAATGTCACCCTTTATAAGTACGTCGCGACGACGCTCGGTGGCGGAATATGCGGCATTGGCGGGCTTTACTATGTGCTTGAGTATTGCCTTGGCGGATGGTCGACGAACAACAGCATTGAGTCGTTAGGCTGGCTTGCCGTCGCGCTCGTCATATTCTCAACGTGGAAGCCGCTCAATGCAATATGGGGCTCGTACCTTTTCGCGTGTCTGTTCTGGTTATATAATTACCTGCCGACGATTATCGGCGTGAATATAACGGCGCCGATAACGGATCTTTTGCAGATGATACCTTACCTTGTGACGATTATAGTGCTTATCGTTGCGAGCACGCGCCGCAAAAAAGAAAATCAAGGTCCCGCCTCCCTCGGACGCTCGTATTTCCGAGAGGAGAGGTGATAATACCCCCTCCACCGCCGCGGCGGTGGAGGATGGCATAAGCACCTTCATATGGTACTTTATACAAATTTTTGTGATATATAAGGAGGAAAAATGGAGTACGTAATTTTGGGATTCGTTGTTGTGCTGATATTGCTTTGTGCCGCAATTATTGTTAAGCTCAATGGGATTGAAAAGAAAGTGGGCGGTGATGAGAAAATTGATAAGATTGTTGAACAGCAGGCACAGCAAATAAAAAACACTCAGGACGGGCAGAGCAGACTTCGCACAGAGCTTGCGAATACCGTGACAAATTCTGTTTCATCGTTGGGGAACAGTCTGCGGGATGAATATTCCAAACAGTCGAAATCGCTTGAAGAAAGGATGAAGGCTGTTGAGGATGAGCTCGGAAAAAACCGAGGCGAAATGCTTCAGGCTTTGCATAGCATTCAAAACACGAACACAACTAATATGGAAAATATTCAAAAGAAAAATGGTGAAAGTCTCGACAAGATTAAAAACACCGTAGAAGAAAAGCTGCAAAGTACGATGGATATACTGGAGAAAATCCAATCGGGAAATTCAAAGAGCATGAAGGAATTCCGAGAAGAAAACGGCAAAAGTCTCGATAAGATTAACGGTACGATAGACGAAAAGCTGAAAAGCACACTTGAAGCTCTGGAGAAAATCCGAACGGAAAACACTCAAAGCATGGATAAGCTCAGAAAGGAGAACAGCGAAAGTCTTGAAAAGATTAACGGCACGGTAAATGAGAAACTTCAAAAGACGCTTGATGATAAAATTTCACGTTCGTTCGAGACGGTAAACAAGCATCTTGCGGAAGTAAATAAAGGCTTGGGAGAGATGCAAAACGTTGCTTCGGGAGTGAGTGACCTTCAAAAGGTGCTTTCAAACGTAAAAACCAGAGGAACTATGGGAGAAATTCAACTCGATTCAATTCTTTTGGAAGTTTTAGCTCCAGAACAATACAATACACAGTGGTCGCTTTCTCCGAAAGCAAAAGAACGAGTAGACTTTGCGGTTAAACTTCCGGGTAAGGGAGACGGCGAGGTGTATTTGCCGATCGATTCAAAGTTTCCTGTTGAGCCATATGCAAATCTGGTTGATGCGTATGAAAAAGGTGACAAAGAAGAAATCGAAAAAAAGAGCCAGATGCTCAAGATTACGCTTAAAAACAATGCTAAAAGCATCCATGACAAGTATATAACCCCGCCCTATACAACGGATTTTGCAATAATGTTCCTTCCGTCCGAAGGGCTTTATGCGGAAGCGGTGAGATTGGGAATGATTGAAGAACTTCAGCGACAGTACAAGGTAAACATAGCGGGACCATCCACGATGGCGGCGCTTCTCAACAGTTTTCAAATGGGATTCCGTACACTTGCCATACAAAAGCAAAGCGGCGAGGTTTGGAAAGTACTTGAAAAGGCGCAGAAGGAGTTTTCCACTTTTGAAGGCGTCTTGAATAAAACCCGTGACAGACTGAGACAAGCGGATGAAGAGCTTGAAAAGATGATAGGTGTGAGAACAAGACAGATAAACAGTGCGCTGAGGGATGTCAGCTCCGACTACAACAATACGCTGAAAGATGCAGGTTCTGATTACAACAACGCACTGAAAGAAGCTGATTCTGATTGATATCGGATATCATCAGTGTAGAAAAAACTGAATTTTAAATACCCCCTCCACCGCCGCGGCGGTGGAGGGGGTTTACTAATCGGTGACGGTCGTCAGTAGCCCGTTACCGTATTGAAGCCATAATACAGGGCGAAATAGTTGTTCGTCCATGTGTCCGTTGTCTTTGTAAGGTCCGTTATGCCGTAAAAGGCGCTGTACTTTGTTGCCGGGTGGATGATTTGAAGCTTCACGTCAGTCTCCCCCGCCTCAAGGTATTCCTCAATTACTGCCTCCCTTGCCGTATATGAGGTGTACGTGTGGTATATATCATAGCTCCCGTATACAAACTCAAAGAGAAACGTCACGGTGAGAATCCCCGCGCATATAAACGCGACCTGCCCGCACGATGAGCGCTGACCTTCCGTTCCCTCCGATTCGCGTTTGTCCGATACGAGGGCGGGCACTAAAATCAGGGCGGCTGTTATCAGATATATCGTCGGCGTACACATGCACCTTTCGGGATAATATGATGATATTATCATCATGTAGTTGCCCGTGAGCGAGCCGACAACGAAAAGCCCCGACAGGAAAAGGCGCTCAAAGCATACCCTTTTGTATATCGATGCGGCGAGGAGGGCTGCCCACATCAGAGCCGGCGTGAGGAGATAATCTTCGTACTTTTCCGTCACGGAAACGAAGCTTTCCATGAGTGTTTCGAGCGTCAGCGAGCCGCTGACCTTTGCCGACAGCTCCGCCGGCATCAAAAGCATACATATAAAGCCGAGCGCGCCTGACACTATGGGCAGCCACAGCCATGTGCGCGGCTTTATTTTTCGGCTTAAAAGCGAGGCTGAGAGAAGAATCACAGCCATGAAAATCGCGGTGAAGGACGAAATCTCCGAATACATTCCGATGAAAAACGAGAGAATGACGAATACCACGCGGAATGCGGTGCTTTTGAAGCGCTGCCCGCGCCCCATATATACGCATATGTAGGGCAGAAGGAAGACAAGCGCCGCGCCTGCCGCCCAAATATAATTGAGCGAGCCTATCTGCCACAGCGCCGTCTCGCCGAACGCGGGAGTGAAGCACCAGACAGCCATCGCCGCCGCGGCGAAAAGCGCGATATTGCGCCCTTTCCCGCAAAGGGAGATTCTATATATAAGGTATATGACAAACACAAACGCGGCGCTGTTGCATATGTTGAATACCGCCTTTGGCAAAAGGAGAAATATCATCTCAAGCCCGTGGCTGACAAGCCGCCCGTTCATGTGAAACGCGTGAGCGTAAAGCGATTTTGCGGCGTCGATTATGTTCTCAATTGGCTTTTTGTCGTAAAAGCTCACCATGTAGCTGTAGTCGTCGGCGATATAAGGCGTCATAAAATTAAACGCAAGCATCAGGAGAAAAAGCGCTGTCATAACGACGGCTGCCGCCCGCTTTCCCTCCAATATTGCCTGCGCTTTTTTCATTTTGATTTACTCCATTCTCACTCAGAATACAACGGGAAGCTCACTCTTGCCCACACAATGCGCGTCAATGTGAAGTCCGTCCCCGTCGCGCACATATGAAAGTACCCCTTCGTGACCGAGCGCCGATATGTCCTTTATAATCCCGTTGAATACGGGCTTGTGGCTCGCGTCAGCGTCGCCGAGGGACCTGACCGTTATCTGCCCGTCGTCGGGGAAATTCAGCGCGAATACATAAAGGCTGTCGCCGTTTACTGTGAACCTGAAGTCGTCCTTTGTGTATTCGGTACCCTTCCAGTCAGTAAACTGACCCTCTGCCGTCGCCGTCGGTCCTTCCTCCGAATATCTCCACACCTTCGAGCCGTATATAGCCTGCCCGTTGACGTGAAGCCACTTGCCTATTGTGAGAAGGATAGATTTGTCCTCATCGGGGATTGTACCGTCCGCGCGCGGCCCTATATTCAAAAGCATACGCCCGTTTTTGCTCACAACGTCGATTAAATTGCATATAATCTCGCGCGGTGACTTGTAGCTGTTATTTTCCGTGTAGCACCATGAATTGCGGGCGACGGATGTGTCCGTCTGCCAAATATAAGGCTTCGCCTCGGCAAACTGCCCGCGCTCAATGTCAACTACAGCCGTGCCGAACATGAATGCGTCGTGCTTGTAGTTGATGACCGCTCCGTGTCCGCGCTCCTCGGCGCGGTTATAGTAATACGCCGCGAATTTCTGCAGATACGGCTTTGCCGCGCTGTGCTGAATCCACCAGTCAAAAAATATAACCTTCGGGTCGAAGAGGTCTACTATCTCGCAGCAGCGGATGAGCCAGTCCTCAAGATATTCGGGCGTCGGCGTCGGCTTTGAGAAAAGGTCGAAGTGATCCTGTTCGGGCATTGCGGGGTAATAAAAATCGCCCTCTTTTTCATTGTCCGTGATGTCGCTTTCAAATTCGCGCCCGTGCCCCATGAAAAACCAATACTCTATTCTGTGTGAGGACGCGCCGATTTCCATCCCGCGAGCCTCCGCCGCCGCGGCAAGCTCACCCAAAACGTCGCGGTGCGGTCCCATTTCGTACGCGTTCCAATGGGAAATCTCGCTTTTGTACATCTGAAAGCCGTCGTGATGCTCGGCGACGGGTATGACGTACTGCGCGCCCGCGTCACGGAAAACGTCGCACCACTCCTCAGCGCTGAATTTCTCTGCCTTGAACATGGGGATGAAATCCTTGTAGCCGAAGTCCTTGTGCGCGCCGTAAGTCTCTATGTGGTGCTCGTACTCGTTTGAGCCCTTGATGTACATATTGCGCGAATACCATTCGCTTCCGTACGCGGGGACGGAATAAACGCCCCAGTGAATGAAAATGCCGAATTTCGCGTCGCGGTACCACGCGGGAACCTCATACTGTGAGAGCGATTCCCATGTGTCGTGAAAGCGACCGTTTTTGTTCACCTCGTCTATTTGACGAAGATATTCCTGCTTGTTCATTGATTATAACCTCCGCGGGTGAATATGTATTGTTGATATTATATTATCACGGCGGGGCTTTAATTGCAAGCGCAAATCGCACTGTGGATGCGACGCGGTTCTGCAAATATGACGTGTCGGCACATAAGATAGAAAGAGGGGTCAAGTGTCCCCGACCTGATCCGAAACTCTTAACCCCTCATATTCTTTGGAAACGGCTGGAATCGAACCAGTGACCTCATGGATGTCAACCATGCACTCTAACCAGCTGAGCTACGCTTCCGAATTTGTTATATTGTAAAATAAATGCACTGTACCGTAAATATCGCGCTGGCGCGATATTTACCGACTTTAATGATGAATCTACGATTCATCATTAAACGTCATACCAGCTGAGCTACGCTTCCGAATATAAATATATAATACAGTAATGCACCGAAACAAACTGAGAGACGAACACGCACTTTTTAACCAAGAGCGGTAAAGCGTAAATATCGCGCTGGCGCGATATTTACCGACTTTCATGATGGAGCTGTGCTTCATCATGAAACGTCATGACGACTTGCAAAATAAATCTATGTTTTTTTGCAACGTCTTAGTATACCACATTCGGGGCGGCGTGTCAACCCCTAAACGCCAAAAAATTTTCACCCCGTGAAAATTTTTCGCGCGGCACATGATAAAATGAAATCGGACAGGAAAAAGAAAAGAAAAGTCACAGCGAAA
>JAJQHI010000043.1 GCA_021199825.1 Bacillota bacterium | reverse complement strand
GAAGGCAGGCGCAGCTCATGGCTAAGGAAAACGGAATGGCTCAGGTGCGCCTGCCTTCAGGCGAGGTTCGCAAGATTCGCCTTGACTGCAAGGCAACAATCGGTCAGGTATCAAACATCGAGCATGACACCCTGAAGATAGGCAAGGCGGGAAGAAAACGTCATATGGGCGTTCGTCCTACTGTCCGCGGCTCGGTAATGAACCCGAATGACCACCCGCACGGAGGCGGTGAGGGAAGAGCTCCTGTCGGACGTCCCGGTCCTGTTACTCCTTGGGGTAAGCCTGCGCTCGGTTATAAGACGCGCAAGAAGAAGTCACGCACTGAAAAATATATCGTAAGACACCGCAGCGGTAAATAAGGAGGACTGATGAAATGAGCAGAAGCTTAAAAAAGGCACCGTTCGTTGAAGAAAGACTCTATTCGAGAATTTGCGCCATGAATGAGAAGGGCGAAAAGAAGGTTCTCAAGACATGGAGCCGTTCCTCTACGATATTTCCTGAATTCGTCGGTCACACCATAGCGGTTCACGACGGAAGGAAGCATATTCCCGTATATGTTACGGAGGATATGGTTGGACACAAACTCGGTGAGTTTGCGCCTACAAGAACGTTTAAGGGTCACGCCGGATCCAAGACGTCCAACAACGGTAAGTGATAAGGAGGTTTGCCTAAATGGAAGCAGTTGCATATTTAAAATATTTGCGCGTTTCGCCCATCAAGGTAAAGCCTGTGCTTGATCTTATCCGCGGAAAAGACGTAGAAACAGCGCTTGGCATTCTCAAGAACACCAAAAAGGGCGTTTGCAGAGATTTGATCAAGCTCATAAACAGCGCCGTGGCGAACGCTGAAAACAATCATGGTATGGATACAAGCAATCTTTACATCTCTGAGTGCTTCGTATGCCCCGGTCCTACACTGAAAAGATGGATGCCGAGAGCTAAGGGGCGCGCCGACAGAATTCTGAAGAGAACTTCTCATATCACGGTTAAAGTGAAGGAAAGAGAGTAAGGAGGTACTGAAATGGGTCAGAAGGTTAATCCGCATGGATTCCGAGTAGGAGTCATTAGGGATTGGGACTCGAGATGGTACGCATCGAAGGACAAATTCGGTGACACTCTCGTTTCCGACTACAACGTAAGAAAATATCTTAAGACTAAGCTGTATGAAGCGGGCATTCCGAAAATCGAAATTGAGCGCACAAACGGCAGAGTCAAGGTTACAATTCACTGCAAGAGCCCCGGTGTCGTAATTGGACCCAAGGGCGCTGCAATCAATGAGCTTAAGGCTGAGCTTGAAAAGATTGTGGGCTGTCCTGTTTCGATTTCAGTTGTTGAAATCAGACAGATAGACCTCGACGCACAGCTTGTTGCCGAGTCCATTGCAGACCAGCTTGAGCGCCGTATCGGTTTCCGCCGTGCGATGAAGCAGTCAATTGCAAGGTCAATGAAGGCGGGTGCGAAGGGAGTTAAGGTTCTTTGCTCCGGACGTCTCGGCGGTGCTGAGATTGCTCGCTCCGAGCATTATCACGAAGGCTCGATTCCTCTTCAGACTCTGCGCGCAGACATTGACTACGGATTTGCTGAGGCTAAGACGACATATGGCAAAATCGGAGTGAAGGTTTGGATTTACAAGGGCGAGGTTCTCCCTGAAATCCAGAGATCAGGCTCTGAAAAGCAGCCCTCACAGCGCGACAGACGTGCTGGTGACAGAAATGATAGGGGCGACAGAAGGAATAACAGACGTCCTGACAGGCGCAGCGGCGACAGACGCGACGGCGGCAGGGGCGATAATAACAGAGGTCGCGGCGGATACCGCAACAATGGCGGAAACCGCAGCGGCGAAGGCAATCGCGGCGGCGAAGGCTATCGCAGCGGCGGATACCGCGGCGGGGAGGGCAATCGCAGCGGAGGCTATCGTGACGGCGCGCGCAGCGAGAACCGTGAGGGTTCAGGTGCGGGCAGAGGCACGAGAGCACCTAAGGAAGGAGCGTTGAATAACCATGTTAATGCCGAAAAGAGTTAAATACAGACGTGTTCAGCGCGGTCGTATGACCGGAAAGGCAACGCGCGGTACAACGCTTGCTTACGGCGAATACGGTCTTGTGGCACTTGAGCCCGCTTGGATTACAAGCAATCAGATTGAGGCGGCGCGTGTCGCTATGACACGTTATACACGCCGCGGCGGTAAGGTTTGGATTAAAATCTTCCCCGATAAGCCTATTACGGAAAAGCCCGCAGATACTCGAATGGGTAAAGGTAAAGGCTCACCTGAATATTGGGTTGCGGTTGTAAAGCCGGGCAGGATTATGTTCGAGATGGGAGGCGTCACAGAGGAGGTTGCGCGCGAGGCTATGCGTCTTTCAACGCATAAGCTTCCGATTAAGTGCAAGTTCATCACTAAGTCTGATGCCGTCGCCGAAACTGAAGATGCAAAGGAGGCTGACGCGGAATGAAAGCAACAGAACTTCGTGAAATGACCCCCGAACAGCTTGATTCAAAGCTTAAGGAGCTTAAGGGCGAGCTTTTCAACCTTCGCTTCCAGCACGCAATAAATCAGCTTGACAACACGCATAAGATTGTGGATGTTAAGCGCGATATAGCTCGTGTGATGACTGTTATCCGCGAGAAGCAATCATAAGGAGGACGAGTCATGGAAGAACGCAATATGCGAAAGACCCGTACCGGAATCGTCGTTTCCGATAAGATGGATAAGACAGTTGTCGTAGCCATTAAGGATAACGTAAGACACCCGCTTTACGGGAAAATTATGAAACGCACCACAAAGGTTCATGCGCATGATGAGGTCAACGAGTGCGGCGTGGGCGATACGGTGCTTCTGATGGAGACAAGACCGCTTTCGAAGACCAAGAGATGGCGTGTTGTCAAAATCGTAGAGAAAGCTAAATAAGGAGGACACGGCTAATGATTCAGCAGCAAACATTTCTGAAGGTCGCCGATAATACCGGCGCAAAAGAGTTGATGTGCATTCGTGTTCTCGGCGGTACGGGCAGAAGATATGCAAGCGTAGGCGATGTTATCGTATGCAGCGTTAAGAAGGCTACCCCCGGCGGAATGGTTAAGAAGGGTGAGGTCGTTAAGGCTGTCGTCGTCAGAACGGTTCATGGGATTAAGAGAGCTGACGGCTCGTCGGTTCGCTTCGATGAGAATGCGGCTGTCATTATCAAGGAAGACAAAAACCCGCGCGGAACGCGCATTTTCGGGCCTGTTGCCCGTGAGCTTCGCGAGAAGGACTATCTTAAGATCCTTTCGCTTGCTCCCGAAGTACTTTAAGGAGGCGTGACGATGAATACACTCGGAATCAAAAAAGATGATACCGTGGTCGTTATCTCCGGCAACGACAAGGGAAAGCGCGGCAAGGTTATCGCTGTTTCTCCCAAGGAGAATAAGGTAATCGTATCCGGCGTTCACATTGTGCACAAGCATGAAAAGCCGAAAAAGCAGGGTGATGCCGGCGGCATTATCGATGTCGAGGGTGCTATCTATGCGTCGAAGGTTCAGCTTTGGTGCTCGAAGTGCGAAAAGGGCGTCAGAGTAAAGCACACGTTCACCGAGGACAAAGACGGCAAACAAAAGAAGGTTCGCGTCTGCGCCAAGTGCGGACAGGAGCTTTGATCGGAGGATAACGTAAATGGCAGAAGCAAGACTTAAAACACAGTATAAGAGCGACGTAGCACCCGCTCTTATGAAAAAGTTCGAGTATTCCAGCCCGATGCAGATACCGAAGCTTGAAAAGGTGGTTGTAAACGTTGGTTGCGGTGACGCAAGAGAGAACGCGAAGGTTATTGACAGCGTTGTAGCTGAGCTTGCTCAGATTACAGGTCAGAAGCCCGTTCCGACAACAGCCAGAAAGTCAATTGCTAACTTCAAGGTTCGCGCAGGCATGAAGGTTGGCGTCAAGGTTACGCTCAGAGGCGACAGAATGTATGAGTTTGTAGATAAGCTCTTCAACTTCGCTCTCCCCAGAGTCCGTGACTTCAAGGGCATCAGCGGGAATTCTTTCGACGGACGCGGCAACTACGCGCTCGGACTCAAGGAACAACTTATATTCCCCGAAATCGAGTACGACAAAATCGACAAGATTCGCGGAATGGATATCGTTTTCGTCACCACGGCGACGACAGACGAGGAAGCAAAGGAGCTGCTCACGCTTATGGGCGCGCCCTTTGAAAAAACAAACTAAAGGAGGATACGTAGATGGCTAAGAAGGCTATGATTCTTAAGCAGCAGAGACCCGCGAAGTTTTCAACCCGTGAGTATACACGCTGCAAGATTTGCGGACGTCCCCACGCGTACCTCCGCAAGTACGGCGTATGCCGTATATGCTTCCGTGAGCTTGCACACAAGGGACAGATTCCCGGCGTAAAGAAGGCTTCATGGTAAAATCCGCTGTCCGGCTGGAAATCTGATTTAACCGCGGACGGTGAGCCGCATATATTATGCGGCAGCAAGATAAAATGTAACTTGCAAAGGAGTAAAAGCAATGCAGATATCAGATGTAATCGCCGATATGCTCACCCGTATCAGAAATGCGAACAGCGCAAAGCACGCTACGGTTGACATTCCGGCGTCAAATCTCAAATTGAGAATTGCCGAGATTCTTCTTTCTGAGGGCTATATCAAGAGCTATCAGGTTATTGAGGAAGACGAGAAGCAGAAGAAGATCAAGCATCAGGGCATCATCAGAATCACACTTAAATACAATGGCAAGGAAAGAGTTCTTCGCGGTCTGCGCAGAGTATCTAAGCCGGGTCTTCGTATTTACGCGGGATGCGATGAGATACCCTATGTAATGAATGGTCTCGGAATTGCAATCGTTTCAACGTCTAAGGGCATTATGACAGACAAAGAGGCTCGCGCGGCTCACGTCGGCGGCGAAATCCTCGCGTTTGTATGGTAATCGGGAGGTGCAAATATGTCAAGAATAGGCAGAAAGGCTATCGCGGTTCCCGCGGGTGTTGATGTAAAGATTGAAGAGGGAAACGTCGTAACGGTTAAGGGACCCAAGGGCACCCTGACGAAGACGTTTCATCCGAGAATGACAATTGAGCTTGACGGCAGCACGCTTCATGTAAAGCGTCCGACGGACGAAAAGGAAGACCGTGCTCTTCACGGACTTACCCGTTCGCTGCTCGCAAACATGGTAGAGGGTGTAACTCACGGCTATGAAAAGAAGCTTGAGATTGTCGGAACGGGATACAGAGCTGCTATGAGCGGCAAGACTCTCGTGCTTAACCTCGGTTATTCGCATGATATTAAGATGGAGCCTGAGGAGGGAATCTCCTTTGAGACACCTACCGCAACAAATATCACCGTGCACGGCATTGATAAGCAGCGTGTCGGCGAAATTGCTGCTCAGGTGCGCGGCACTCGTCCGCCTGAACCGTATCACGGCAAGGGCGTGAAGTACGAGGGCGAGAAGATCCGCCGTAAGTCAGGCAAGGCAGGAAAGTAAGAAAGGAGCGTTAAGAGATGGTTTCAAAGAAGGATAAGAATGCTGCTCGCGTTAAAAGACATGAGCGCATCAGAGCTCACATCAGTGGTACGGCTGAATGCCCGCGCCTCTGCGTTTATCGCTCCAACAAGCATATCTCCGCTCAGATTATCGACGACGTTAAGGGTGTAACGCTTGTCTCCGCTTCTACTCAGGAAAAGACCTTTGAGGGAATCGGAAGCAACAAGGAGGCTGCACGCAAAATCGGCGAAATCGTAGGCAAGAGAGCCATTGAAAAGGGAATCGAGACGGTTGTATTTGACCGTGCGGGTTACCTTTATCACGGACGTGTATCGGAGCTGGCTGACGGCGCTCGCGAGAGCGGTCTGAAGTTCTGACTTCGGTTTGTACACCGTTTGAAAGCAAATTTCAAATTCTCTATAGGAGGAAAACATGGCAGACAGAAGAAATGCGTTTGAGGAGGAATTTAAGGAATCCCTCGTCGCGTTGAACCGCGTGTCCAAGACTGTTAAGGGCGGACGTATCGGCAGATTTTCGGCTATTATGATAGTCGGAGACGGCAACGGTCGCGTCGGTTTCGGTCACGGAAAGGCGGCAGAAGTCTCGGAGGCTATCCGTAAGGCAACCGAAGACGCAAAGAAAAACATGATAACCGTAGCTCTTAAGGATACAACGATTCCTCATGAGGTTGTGGGTGAGTATGGTGCTGCTAAGGTCATACTTAAGCCGGCTGCCCCCGGTACCGGAATTATCGCCGGCAAGACGATGAGAGCTGTCCTTGAGCTTGCGGGAATTAAGAATATCAGGGCAAAGTCAATCAGCAGCAACACTCCGATTAACGTCGTGAGAGCTACGTTTGACGGACTTTCATCCCTGCGCACGGCGGAGGAAGTGGCTAAGAGCCGCGGTATCCCTGTGGAGTCGCTGAGAAGCTGAGGAGGATGTGACGATGGAAAAGGTAAAAATTACACTCACCAAGAGTCTCATTCACTCCAAGCCCAATCAAAGAGCAACGGCAGCATCTATGGGCTTCCGTAAAATAGGCGACAGCATTGTGCTTGACGACGATCCCGTTACGGCGGGCAAGCTCAAGGTGATTGGTCACCTTGTGAAAGTCGAAAAGCAGTAATGCCGGCGCACAGAAAATTTGTAAGGAGGAAGAACCATGAAGCTTAGTGAACTTTCACCCGCTGAGGGCTCAGCGAAGAAGGCTTGGCGCAAGGGGCGCGGTATAGGAAGCGGAAACGGAAAGACAGCCGGTAAGGGTCATAAAGGTCAGAAGGCGCGCTCCGGCGGCAGCATCAGACCCGGATTTGAAGGCGGTCAGCTCCCGCTTTACAGAAAGCTTCCGAAAAGAGGCTTCAACAACCGCTTCAGAACAGTATATGCAATTGTCAATGTAGGCGATCTCAACGATTTTGATAACGGCGCTGTTGTCACTATCGACAGCCTTATGGAAAAGAGAATCGTCCGCAAAGAGTATGACGGACTCAAAGTGCTCGGTGATGGGGACATCACGAAAAAGCTCACCGTTCAGGCATCAGCTTTCTCGGCATCAGCCAAGGAAAAGATTGAAGCTGCCGGCGGAGTAGCCGAGGTAATTTGAGATGAAGGCGTGGATACAAAAGGTTGTCAATGTCTTTAAGCTGCCGGACCTGCGCAAGAAGATCCTCTTCACGCTGTTTATCATACTCATTTATAGAATCGGTGTAGCGATACCCGTTCCATTTATTGACGCGACGACGCGTGAGTATTATCTCACGTCAAGCGGCTCGATGTTCGATTACATGGACATCATAAGCGGAAGCGCTTTCTCGAATGCGACGCTTTTCGCGCTCGGAATATCACCCTACATCACATCATCAATCATAATGCAGCTTCTCTGCGTCGCTATTCCTGCCCTTGAGAGAATGTCCAAGGAGGAAGACGGAAAGAAGAAGATTACGCAGATAACTCGTTATGTGACGGTTGCTCTCGCACTTATCACGGCATACGGTTATTACATGATGATGAAGAGCTACAGCATGCTTACGGCATCGGGATTCTTCCCGGCGGTTGTAATCATCGCCTGCTTGGTTGCGGGTTCGTCTCTTGTCATGTGGCTCGGTGAGAAAATCAACGATAACGGTATTGGAAACGGTATTTCCATTATCCTCTTTGCGAACATCGTATCTCGTGTACCGAGCGGTGTCAGCACAATCGTTGAAATGTTCCAGGAAGGAACCGTTGCGGGATATATTATCCCGATAGTTGCTCTTATCATTGCGGCACTCATGGTGTATTTCATCGTGTATGTCACAGAGAGCGAGCGCAGACTTCCCGTAACTTATGCAAAGCGCGTTGTGGGACGCAAAATGTATGGCGGTCAGAGCACATATCTGCCCTTAAAGCTGAATATGTCGGGCGTTATGCCGTATATTTTCGCAAGCTCCATTCTTGCGATTCCCGCAACACTTGCACTCATAATCGTACCTGAAGACGGGTCGGTATGGGATTCGATTGTCAATTTCTTATCGTCGGATTCGTGGTTTTATCCGCTGCTCCTGTTCGTGATGATTATTGCGTTTGCATATTTCTATGTGATGATTTCATTCAATCCCGTAGAGGTTGCGAATAATCTGAAGAACAACGGCGGCTCGATACCCGGCTTCCGTCCCGGAAAGCCTACGGCTGATTACATTTCAAGAGTACTCAACAAGATAACGCTCATCGGCGCTCTTTTCCTGTCAATAATCGCGATTTTCCCCGTGATAGCTAACCTTATCTCGGACAGTGCGATTTCAGGAATAGCTTTCGGCGGCACATCTCTCTTGATTATCGTCGGCGTTGCGCTTGAAACGGCTCGTGAGATTGAAGCACAGATGTCCATGCGCGGATATCACGGCTTCCTTGATTGACGGTGAACGACATGCCGAAAAACGAAAAAAAGGCGATTAAACTGATATTTTTAGGCGCTCCCGGTGCCGGAAAAGGCACACAGGCGGAGCTTACAGCCAAAAAATATAACATTCCCACCATCTCGACCGGAGCGATGCTTCGCGAAGCAATCGCTGCCGGTACGGAGCTTGGGAAGACAGCGGCAGGCTATGTTGAAAGCGGAGCGCTTGTTCCCGACGATATTATCGTAGGAATCATGCGCGACAGAATTTTACAGCCTGACTGCGAAAACGGCTTTATCCTTGACGGATTTCCGAGAACGATTGCTCAGGCGGTTGCTCTCGGAGAATCCGGAACGGAAATTTCCGTTGTCATTGACATAGAGGTTCCCGATGAGAAAATCATCGATCGAATGTCGGGCAGATGTGTCTGCGCCGACTGCGGAGCAACGTACCACCTCGTCTATAACCCTACGGGCGATGGTGTACACTGCGACAAGTGCGGAGGAGAGCTTATCCTTCGCCGGGACGATGACCCTGTTGTGGTTGCACGGAGACTTAAGACGTATCATACCGAAACGGAGCCGCTTGTCGGTTACTATGAGGGAAGAGGTACGCTTTCGCGTGTTGACGGTGACGGAAAGGTTGAGGATATAACGGCAAAGATTTTTGAAGTAATCGACGGTTATATCGCAGCGGAGAATTGACGTATGATCCATCTGAAAAACGAAAAACAGCTTTCAATTATGCGAATTGCAGGCAAAATTACGGGTGAGGCAATTCAGGCGGGACGCGAGGCTATTAAGCCCGGCATCACGACGGCGGAGCTCGATCATGTGATTCACGCATATAT